>JACCYD010000724.1 GCA_013696695.1 Deltaproteobacteria bacterium
GCGCGGAGTGACGCCCGCACGCATTACCTGGCAGGCGTGAAGGCCTACAACGCCGGAGACTACAAGACGGCGATCCGCGAGTTCTCGTCGGCGCAATCACTCGCCCCGGCGGACCTCAACAACTACAACCTCGCGCTCTGCTACGACAAGCTCGGCGACGCGGAGCCGGCGGTCCAGTACTACAAGGCGTATCTCGACAAGGTGCCGGGCACCGACAAGCGCGCAGAGATCGAAGCCAGCATGCAGCGGCTCGATTCCGCGCTGAAGTCGTCGGCGGCGAAGAAGGCCGAAGAGGCCCGCAAGGCCGACGAGGCCAAGAGGCAGATCGACGCGAAGAAGGCCGCCGACGAAGACGCCGCGCGCAAGAAGGCCGAGGAAGACGCCGCGAGAAAGGCCGCGGAAGAGGCGAAGCGCCCGCCTCCCGACGACGATTCGAGGGGCACCATCGGTCCCGCATTGCCGGGTGGCGCGGGCGTCGGCTCGACCGGCACGCCGAGCACGGGGCAAGTGCGCCCCACCGGTGACTCTCAGCTCGATCGCGTGAATTCGATCAACATCGACGAGGTCCGCGATCGGCGTGTCGGCGGAGCGTCGAGCGGCATCGCGGATCGCAAGCGCCCGCCCTCGCGTGTCGATCCGCGTGGTGGCGTCGACCCGGCGCTCGACACGACGGAGCCCGCACGCGAAGGCCCGCGGACCGCAGTAGCGGATCCGCGTGGTGCGCAGCCGGCGGCCGAGCCCGCGGCTCCGACCGACAAGCCGAAGCAGACGCCGGTCTACAAGAAGTGGTGGTTCTGGGCGGTCGTCGGCGTCAGCGCCTACGTCCTCTACTCGATCGCGAGCGAGGATTCGCAATCGAGCCAGGCGCGCACCATGCTGCCGCAGGGTTCGGCCGGCTCGACCGGCAGCAGCGGCGTCACGCTGATGCGGTTCTAAGCTTCTCGACCAGTCTGAAGCCCACGAGTGATCGTGGGCTTCGTTCGTTTCGGAGCAGATGTCGAGTTAGACTGCGGCTGCCGGATGAAGCTCGTCGTCGTTCCGATCGTGTCGCTGCTCGCCTGCGTGGAGTCCGGTCCCGGACCGCAGGGCAAGAAGGTCGACCCGACGTACATCCAATCGCACCTGGTGTCGGCGGTGCCGGCCGACATCGAGCGCTTCGACCTCGCGCTCGACGGCGTCACTTACGTCGGCAACAAGGTCGACAAGACGCGCGTACCACCGGGGCAGCCGGTGACGATCACGCACTACTGGAAGGTCGATCGTCCGATCGGCGATCGCTGGCGCGTGTTCTCGCAGCTGCGCGGCCCTCCCAACACCGCCGACTACATGAACCTCGTCGCGAGCGACATGCAGGCCGGCCACGGCCCGGCGACCTGGCAGGCGGGCGAGATCATCGAGGACATCCAGACGATCACGATCCGCCCCGACTGGCGCTCGCCCGAAGCCTCGGTCGTCATCGGGCTGATCGAGATCGGCAAGCACGGCACGCTCGATCGGATGAACGTCGAAGGTCCGCGGACACGCGATCGCGCGATCGTCGCCCGCGTGCTCGAGATCGATCTCGCGCGTGCCCCGGCACCGAAGGGCAGCGTCTACGTGCAGCGCGCGATGGGCGCGATCGTGATCGACGGAGCGGCCGGTGATCCAGGATGGGCCGGCGTGCAGCAGGCCGAGCTGGTCCCGGCAGAGGGCGCCGGCGGCGAGCCCACCGGCAAGGCCGTCGGCAAGCTGGCGTGGGACGACGAGAATCTGTACGCGTGGGTCAGCGTCACCGACAACGACATCACGACGCCGTACAAGAACCAGGACGATCCGTTGTGGAAGGGCGATTGCGTCGAGCTGTTCATCGACGCCGATAACAACCGCGCCGGCTACGTCGAGCTGCAGGTCAACCCGCACAACGCGACATTCGACTCGTGGTTCGAGACCACGCGCGCGAAGCCCGGTGACGAAGCGTGGGACAGCGGGATGGTGACCGCAGTCAAGCTGCGCGGCAGCGCCGACGCGGCGGATTCCGGCGACATCGGCTGGGACGCCGAGATCGCGATCCCGTGGGCGGCGGTTTTGGGCAACAACGACAACATGAAAGTTCGGCTGCCGCCCGAGGTCGGCGATCGCTTTCGCTTGAACGTGGTGCGCGTCGATCGCAAGAGCGGCAACGCGAAGGATGTCTGGGCGTCGTCGTGGAACCGGATCACGATGTCCGACTTCCACGCGCTCGATCGCATGGTGGTCGCGGTGTTCGCCGACAAGACCGGCTCGATCATCCCGCAAGCGAAGGATCCGAACGCACCGGCGACTGGCAGTGGCAGTGGCGGCAGCACGCTCCTGCCGAAGCCGGTGCCGGCGCAGGTCACCACGGCGCTGCATGCGATGCAGGGCACGATCGAGCTCGAGGTGCAGCCCACCTCGGTGCGGTTCGCGGACGCAGATCTCGACGATGCGCAGCTCGAGGCGTTCTTGAAGCTCGCGTTCGCGCGCGACAAGCAGACCAAGCTGGTGCTGCGCGTGTCGCGCGGCGTGCCGGATACACGGCCGGCCTCGCTCGCGAGCCTCGCGAAGTCGCTCGGATTCGCGAATCCGTCGGTGATCGCGGGTCCGCCAGCTGCGGGATCTGGAAGTGCGCGCGGGCCAGCCGAGGCGAACCCAGGCTCGGGATCAGGGGCGGCGAAGCCGGCGGTGGGATCCGGCTCGGGTTCGGGGAGCGCGAAGCCGGCCGCAGGCTCGGGCAGCGCGAAGCCTGCCGCAGGATCGGCCGCCGGCTCGGGAAGTGCGCGCGGACCTGCCGAGGCGAACCCCGGAACAGGATCAGCCGCAAAGCGCTCTGAGTGACCTGCGGATCGATCGCCCAGCCGCGCGCTTGGTGACGACGAGCTCGACCACCTTGCCCCCGTCGAGGATCGCGAGTGCCACGCCGGTTGCACCAGCACCCAATGACTTGTGGTCGAGCTGCGATGCGATCGCCATGACACGAAGGCAGAGCACGGCGAACATTTTCCGCTAGACAACTCACGATCGATTCCGCTACCAACGCATCTGTCTACGCGACAAGCGGCTGCCGGGGGCAGCCGTCGAACAACGGACCCCATCGGGAGGTCGTGATGCGGTGGTGCCGTCATCATCATGTTTATCGGGTGTGCGAGCTCCGACGGCGAAGAGGCCGCGGAGCCCCGACAA
>JACCYD010000725.1 GCA_013696695.1 Deltaproteobacteria bacterium
CGCGTACCACTGCAGCGCACCGTCGAGGTCGCCGTGATAGCGCCGCGCGTCGCCGATCCGGACGATCAGCGGCAGGTTGGAGGGCTGGACCGCGGCGATCTGCTCGAGCGTGGTGCTCGCGCGATCCCACTTGCCGACCGAGCCATACGCGGTCGCGAGATCAGCCTTGACGTCGAGATCCGCCGGCGCCCGCTGGGCGATGCTCTCGAGCTCGCCGAGCAGCTTCGAGGTATCGCCACGCGACGCGTAGATCAGCGCCATCACGCGACGCGCCGGGAGGTGCTCGGGGTGCTGCTTGATCACCTGCACCAGCTGACGCTCGGCACGGTTGCCATCGCCGGTCTGCCACAGCGCCGAGCCAAACGAGAACCGGGCGGCGAGGTCCCACGGCTTGCGAATGACGAGCTTGCGCAGCAGATCGCGCGCGACCTCGTGCTTGCCGGCCTTCGTCGCGCCGGTCGCCGCCGCGCGCAGTGCACCGATGTTGTCGGGGGCAAGGTCGTTCGCGTAGGCGAACTTGCCGGCGGCGCGCGCCGCGAATTTCGGATCGCCACCGACCTTCGGATCTGCGGTCGCGAGCACCTGGTAGAGCTCGCCGACCAGTCGCTGCGCCTCGGGACACTTCGGATCGATGAACACCGCGCGCTCGAGATCATGCTCGGCCGCCTTGAGATCGACCTTGCCGAACACGCCGACGAGGTGCCCGAGCCCGCGTGACATCAGATTGACCGCATACACATCGTTCGCGAGCGGGCGAACCAGCTTGGCGCTGCGGGCAAGGTCGACCTGGATGCCGGCGCCCTTGCTCCACATCTGGCCGATCGCCTCGCCGAGCAGCTGGTGATAGGCCTTCGGATCGCCGGTGCGCTGCGCCTCGGCCGCGACCACCGCCGTCGCCGCCTTGCCCTTGCCGGTCACCTTCCACAGCGTCGCCGCGATGCGGAGCTGCCAGTTCGGGCGATCGATCCAGCCCGTCACCACCCACTGCGCGTCGCGCTCGAGGCCGAAGGCCGTCACCGGCTCGACCTCCGGCTCGATGATCGGCCCGCTGACGTGGAGTGGCCCGCCGGTCGGCTCGAGGCCGAACACGTCCTCGGTCTTCTCCGCGATCTCGAACGGCGCACCCGCGATCAGCCAGTCCCAGGCCTTGGCCTCGGAGTGGTTGACGAACGGCGCTACCGCGAACCGCGCCGGGCTCGGCGCCAGCAATGGGATGTCGCTCGACTCGACGACGCTGCTACCCGCCGGGGTGACGTTGCCGGTACCTGCGGGCGGTACGGGAAGTGGATCCTCGGCAGCTGGCTGCCCGGTCGCCAGCCCATACGCCGCCGTCATGACGACGATTGCGTGCGGCCAGCGACGAGACCTCATACACTCATCATACCGTGGCGGAGGGAGAGCGCCCGAAACTGACTGACCGCCCGCGCGGCCGCACCTGGCGGCTGGTGAAGTTCTGGCTTGGCGTGGTCATCGTGATCGTCGGTCTGGTCGGCGTGGCCGGCGCGGTGGTCGGCCTGATCCCGGCGGACCCGTATGCCTATCTCGCGATGGGCGGCGGGACGCTGGCCGGCGTGATCCTGATGATCCAGAACATCGACCCGCGCAAGCGGTGGCGGATCCGGGCGTTTTCGATCCTCCGGCTGGCGTTCCTCCTCGCGATCTACGGTGGCTCGCTCGGCGTCTCCGTCATCTATTACGCGGTCCGCGAGCTCAACAAGGAGCTGCCGCCCGACCTCGGCGCGCTGCTCGAGTGGCAGCCGAACCGCAAGAGCGTCGTGCTGTCGTCCGACGGTGAGGAGATCGGAAACTTCTCGATCGAGAACCGCCGGATCATCCCGCTCGGCCGGATGCCGCAGCACCTGATCGCGGCGTTCCTGTCTGCGGAGGATCACCGGTTCTACGAGCACACCGGCTTCGATCTGGTCGGCATCGGCCGTGCGGCGTGGCTCAACTTTCGCGCCGATGGCGACATCAAGCAGGGCGCGTCGACGATCACGCAGCAGATCATCAAGCAGACGCTGCTGGTCGGCGAAGAAGTGATCGGCGCCGTGCAGGGCGTGCTGCCGCCCGACGAGATCGACAAGCTGCGCAAGGCGAAGAAGTACCGCCGCAAGATGAAGGAGCTGATCCTCGCGGTTCGCCTCGAGCGCGAGCTGTCGAAGACCGAGATCCTCGAGATCTATCTCAACCACATCTATCTCGGGCACGGCGCGTACGGCGTCGCTGCTGCGGCGCGCACGTACTTCGGCAAGGAGGTCGAGGACGTCACGATCGGCGAGGCCGCGATGCTCGCCGGACTGGTGCGCAACCCGACGAAGTACGCACCTCACAACAACATCCACCTCGCGCGCGAGTACCGCGACAAGACCCTGCAACAGATGGTGGACCACAAGTACATCTCGGTCGCGGAGTTCGAGACCTCGGTCGCCGAGCCGATCGTGCTCGTCGATCAGAGCGACCTCAACCACCTCGCGTCGCCGTACTTCGTCGAGCACATCCGCAAGACCGCGACCACGCGCTACGGCGACCGCAACCTGTTTCGCGGCGGCCTCAAGTTCTACTCGACGCTCGACGGCCGCATGCAGGAAGCGGCGGAAGGTGCGCTCAAGCGCGGGCTCGAATCGCTCGATCGCCGGCTCGGCTTTCGCGGCCCGGTCGGCTCGGTCAAGCAAGCGCAGCGCGGCGCGTGGACCGGCGGCCCCGCGCATCCGCTCACCGGGCAGAAGCAAGACGACGTCACCGCGACCTCCGATCAGGTGCTGCCGGATCAGACGTATGGCGCGATGGTCGTCGAGCTACCTCGCACCGGCGTCGGCATCACGCTCGATCTCGGTCCGATGCGGTTGCCGCTGATCGCGGACGATGCCCGCGAGGTGCGCAGCTGGCGCGACGACACCACGCAGAAGGCGGTCGAGCTCGGGCACCTGCTGCCGGTGCGGCTGTCGCCCGACGGCAAGGCCGCAGTGCTCGCGCAGCGCCCGATCCTGCAGGGCGCGATGGTGGTGATGGAGATCCCGAGCGGCCGCGTCGTCGCCTCGGTGGGTGGGTACGACTGGGTGAGCTCTCAGTTCGATCGCGTGACGCAGGCCAAGCGCCAGGTCGGCTCGTCGATCAAGCCGTTCGTCTACGCGGCGGCGATCGAGGCCGGGCGCACGCCGGTCGATCACATGCACGACGGGCCGTATTCGGTGACCACCGCGACGGGCGTGTGGACGCCGGCAAACTTCGACGACAAGTACCTCGGCAATGTCACGCTGATGACCGCGCTCGCCTATTCGCTCAACACGATCTCGGTGCAGCTCGCGGTGCAGGTCGGCCTCGATCGCATCATCGAGATCCTGCGCGGCTTCGGCATCACGTCCGATATCCCGCGCCACATCTCGATCAGCCTTGGCACCCCGGACTTGACCCCGCTCGAGGTCGCGACCGGATATGCCGGCATCGCCGCCGGTGGGCGCCGCGTCACGCCGCGGTTCTTCGACCTGGTCTCCGACAACACCGGCAAGGTGGTCGAGGATCTCCGCAACCAGCCACCGGGCCCACAGGTGATTCCCGCCGAGGCGGCCTATGTCATGACGAGCCTGATGAAAGGTGCGATCGAGCGCGGCACCGCGCGCTACGCCGGTAAGCTCGGCCGCCCGACCGCCGGCAAGACCGGCACCTCCGCGAACTACCGCGACGTCTGGTTCACCGGCTACACCACCGACCTCCTCGCGACGGTGTGGGTCGGCCGCGACGATTCGACGCCGATCGCCGATTCGAAACGGATCACCGGCGGCGGCATCGCGGTTCCGATCTGGCTCGAGTTCATGCAGAAGGCGCATCCGCAGACGCCGGTCTCGGACTTCCCGATCCCCGACAACATCAGCTTCGCGCGCGTCGAGCCGTGGAGCGGCGAGCCCGGGAGCGTCTACGGCGACGCGATCTGGATGGCGTTCGTGCGCGGCACGTTCCCGCGGAACTTTCTCGCAGCGCAGCCGGTGCGCTCGTTCGACGACCTCGTCCCGGCCCCCGTCCCCTATCAACCGGCGACCCGCTGCGCCTCGCTGTCGTGTCTGTGATCGCGGCGACACCAACGCCGACTCGCACCGAGAACTCGCATGCCCCGTGTTAGGGTCGCGCACATGCGTGGGTCAGTCCTGGTCTGCTCGCTCGTGATGGCTTGTGGCGGCGGCGGCGGCGGTGGGAACGATGGAGGTGGTGATCCCGATGGTCCGCCGTCACCGGCGTGCGTCGAGGCCACGACCTACCAGGACATCACCAATATCGAGAGCGAGATCTTCGTCAAGTCGTGCACGTTCTCGGGCTGTCACAACGGTGGCAACACCGATGCCGGCATGACCGACCTGCGCGCCGGGGCGGCCCACGCCCACCTGGTCGGCGTCGCTTCGAAGGTCGATACCACCCGCACGCTGGTGGTCGCGGGGAACCCTGCCGCCAGCTACCTATTGTTGATGATCGGGCAGGTGTCGCCCGGCGAGGCAGATCCGCCCGGTTCCGCCCCACCGGCGAACATCGGCCTCATGCCACAGAGCGCAGGCGGCGTGCTCCTCTGTAAAGAGAAGCGCGACGCGATCGAGCGCTGGATCACCGCTGGCGCCCCCTCAGACTAAGCCGATCTGTCGCCTTCACTAAGACAGCGTCCAAACAGCTGAATTTGCCAGCGGTTTGCTTGACTGCACCTCGTCGGTCTCGTTACAAACGATGAGCGAATTGCGAGCGGTGCTTCCTCGCGGCATGCCATTGCAGCGACGAGGGCCGAAGGCCAAAGGGATCAAGAACGATGAGCTGGCTAAGTGAACTGTTCCAGAAGGGTGGCCCCTTCTTCATCGTCAACACGTTCTTCTTGGCGATCGTCATCGGCTTGATCGTCGAGCGTTCGATCTACTTCCTCGGACGTGGCCATCTGAACGCGAAGGCGTTCCTCGAACAGCTGCGCAAGTTGCTGTCGGCGAACAACGTCGACCGCGCGAAGAAGCTATGCGACGCCACCACGGCGCCGGTCGCTCGCGTCGCGAAGGCGGGTCTCAATCGTCTCCACCGCGGTGAAGCGGCCGTCGCGCAGGCGATGGAAGAGACGATGACGGACACGCTGCCCGAAGTGAAGACTCGCATCGGCGCGCTGTGGTCGCTCGCGAACATCACCACGCTGATCGGTCTGCTCGGCACCATCACCGGCCTCATCAAGACCTTCAAGTCGCTCGGTAACCTGAACCCGGCCGACAAGAACAAGGAGCTCTCCGACGGTATCTCGGAGGCCATGTACAACACCGCTTACGGTCTCTCGATCGCGCTCCTCTGCATGGTCGGTCACCTCCTGCTCTCCGCCGCCATGAAGAAGGTGATCTCGGATCTCGAGGCATTCAGCCTGCGGTTCGAGAACCTGCTCGCCGATGGTGGTGCGGGTGCTTCAGCCTCGAGCCGCGCGCCTGCTGCGCCTGCGGATGTCGATCACGAGAAGCCCACCGCGTAACACGTGGCCGACTACAGCGCACAACGGGTTCGATCGAAGACGCGTGCGGCGGTCCGCAAGCGTGAAGAGCAGGTCGAACAGGATGAGATGGAGAGCGGCGAGCTCAACCTCATCCCGTACCTCGACATGGTCACGAACCTGATGCTGTTCATGATGGCCACCGTGTCGGCCGGTCTGATCCTGTCGCAGATCAACACCACGCTCCCCGACAAGGCGCCGAAGGGCGCGACGGTCACGCCACCACAGACCAACCCGGACGATCAGCCGCTCGGGCTCTACGTCTCGATCCAGCGCAACGAGATGGTGCTCTGGTCAACCAGCAAGCTCGAGGGCACGCTCAAGGCGCCGAAGCCCGGCTACGTGTTACCGCGTCTTACGGGCACCACGGGCAAGCCGTGCGATGGCGCTTATATGTGCGAGTCGAACGCGTGCGGCAACGGCACCTGCGTGACGAGCACCGACACGCCGCAGCCGATCTACGACTACCGCAAGCTCAACGAAGCGCTGGTCGAGATCTCGACCCGCCGCTACGCCGGCAAGGCGCGCAAGATCGAAACGTACACGATCGTGCTCCAGGCCGACGGCTCGATCCCCTACTCGGTGATCGTCTCGACGATGTCGGCGATGCGCTGCAGGATGCCCGAGTTCGGCAAGGCCGCCACGACCTGCCGGATGCCGAACGAGAACGCCGAGTTCAAGAAGTCCCCCGACCCGCTGTCGTCGGATGGGAAATACTTCGACACCGTACGGGCGCCCTACGATCCGAAGACGATGGCGCTGTTCCCGTCGATCCAGTTCTCGTCGGGATTCGAGTAAAGCCCATGTCCTTCTCCCAGCGCGAAGCCAGAGCGATCGTCCGCAAAGCGGTCGGGCGTGTGCCCGAGGGCGAGGAGATCCGCCACCTCAACATCATGCCGCTGTTGGACATGATGACGATCCTCCTGGTCGCGGTCATCGCGCAGGCCATGGCAACGAGCGTCGCGGAGTCGGCGGCCACCGTCTCGTTGCCGCCCGTGCAGACGATCGACGAGCTCACCGACGTGACCACCACGCTGGTGATCACCAAGAACGGCATCGTCGTCGAGGGTCAGCCGGTCGCCGCGATCACCAATGGTCAGGTCGACTGCGCCGCCAAAGAAGGTGGCTGCCTGGGCGTCAAGATCACGAAGCTGACGCAGTTCTTGTCGAGCTTGCACGCCGCGCAGCTCGCGAACGCACGCACCAAGCCCGGTGTCGATCTCGAGAAGCTGTCCGAGATCATGATCATCGCCGACCGCACCACGCCGTATCGGCTGCTGGTCGAGGTGATGTTCTCCGCGAAGCAACCGGAAGCCGGCTACAAGCACTTCCGGATGATCGTCGAGAAGTCGTTCCCGCCGGGCCCCGCCCAGCCCTGATCAAGCCTGCCTCTTGCCCTTGGCCCTGCCCTTGCCCTGCCCCAAGGGGATGGTGGCGCAGCGGCACCGGATCAACTCGTAGGTTTGCTGCCCGGCCGATCGGGCGGGTCGATCGCCGCCTCGTCTTCGATACTTCGCGGGCTATACTCGACCTCATGGTCGGCGAACGACGTGCAATCGCATCCGCCGTGATGGCGCTGTTTTTTCTCCTCTTCCTCGTGCAAGCGCTGCTCGGCGGCGATGACACGAAGAAGTTCATGTACTCGATGGCCGGCTGTTACGGCCTCGCCTTCTTCTCGCTGGTCGCCGGCTACTTCTGGGCGCGCTGGTACACCGTTGGACTCGGCCTGTTCGGCGTCATCGTCGCCGCGGTCGCGTGCTGGCAGCTCAAGACGCTCGAGCAGGTGTTCCTGATCTTCGGCGGTCTGCACCTCGGTGCGGCGCTGCTGTTGTGGGGGGACACCATGAGCCAGGCGTACGACGGCCAGTCCGCGTGGCGCGAGAAGTTCCACATGGACGACAACGCGGTCCAGCGCCTCGGGCGCGCCGTGATCCGGGCCGGCGTGTCGCTGCCGTTCGTGCTCGCCTACGCGTTCGCCCCGCGCCCCGAGCAGGGCTCGACGCTGGCGGCGATCGTCGCGCTGTGTCTGACCGGCCTCGGCGTCCGCGCGCTGATCCAGATGAAGACCTGGGGCGTGATGGCGCTCGCCGCCGCCGGCATGCTGATGACCGCCGTTGCGGGGATCGACATCGCCCAGGGCGACAGCGTGATCTCGGTGGCTCTCCCCGCGCTCTCCGCGGTGTTTTTGCTGGGTGCGGCTGCCCCGTTCGCGGGTTCGATGGCCCGCTACGTCGCCGGTTCCCCGGCTCGTTGAATCTCCGACCCCGTCGCGCTACCGTCGTTGCCTATGGGTAGAGGCCTTGGCGCGTGCTTGCTCGCGTGCCTGCTAGTGAGCAGCTCCGTCGGGTGCCAGAAGCTGTACGGCGGTAAGCCCGAAAAGCTGAAGACTCCCGAGAAGAAGAAGAAGCCTCCGGAGCCGCCCGGCCAGGAGTCGACGGTCAAGTACGTCGACGATTGCACGGCGAACTTCCGCGACGATCCCAAGCGCGTGTTCCGCGACAAGCAGGGCTCGGCCACGCTGGTCCAGGCCGGCGAGGACTCGCTCGCGCAGGCGCTCAAGGTCACCGATCCCGCGGCGCAGGCCGAGTCGATCAAGGTCGCGATCGACAAGTATCGCAACGCGCTCCAGAAGGATCCGTACAACGCCGACGCGACGCTCAAGCTCGCGCTCGCGTACGACCGCGTCTACCGCAAGGGCTGCGCTCTGAAGCTGCTCGGGCGGATCGCG
>JACCYD010001228.1 GCA_013696695.1 Deltaproteobacteria bacterium
CGTCGTGCGCGTGGTGATGGTGAGCTGCGCCACCGGGCGAGCTCGCCACGCTGCGATCGATGACATCGTCGGCAACGAGGTCTGCGAACGCACCGCTCGCGCGCAACGAATGCACCGACAGGTTGCCGAGGTGGCGAGAGAAGATCGTGCCGTCGTACGGCGACGCATTGTCACGTGACGTCTGACCCTGCGGCCCGAGCTGGATGCCCGTGAAGCCGAGCGAGGACGCGTAGGCGTAGAGCCGCTCTGCCGCGCGCGTGACCGGCGAACCGCGTCCGACATCCTCGTCCGCATTCGAAGGAAAACTGACGTCGTGGAGCGCCAGCAACAGCCGCTTGACGCCTAGCCTAGCGAGGTCGCGCACGATGGAAGCACGAGTCACCGACCATCGGTACCATGTCGAAGGCTGGCCGAACTTCCAGTCGTCCCAGTAGAAACACCGGCCGTGGGCGCAACCTTGGGTGAAACTAAGGGTGCCGTTCATGCGTCTTGTCGACATGCGAACTCTGTTGCTCGCCGGGCTGGTCGCGTGCGCGAGTACCGATCGGATCGAGGATGGTCAGCCCCAGACGCCCGCGCCGATGGCGCCGGTCGTGCTCGCACCCAAAGCGCCGGTCGTTGCACCGAGCCCGCCGCCTCCACCGAATTGCATCGCCGACGGCAAGCCGTACGACCTCGCGGTGATGAAGGAGCGCGTGACCTACCTCGCGAGCAAGGAGCTCGAGGGGCGGGTACCGGGCACCGATGGCGATCGCGCGACGCGAAAGCTACTGGTCGACAAGTTTCGATGCCTCGGGCTGACGGCCGCGGGCACGGATGGTTCGTTCGAGCTGCCCTTCGAGACCGAAGGCAAGCAGACGGCAAACGTCGTCGGCTACATCGCGGGGACCGACCCCGACGTCGGTGACGAGATCATCTATGTCGGCGCGCATCACGATCACGAGGGCAACGGCCACCTCGGCGCGAACGACAACGCCTCGGGCATCGTCGGCCTGCTCGCGGTGGCGCAGGCGATCCAGCAGCGGCCTGCGAAGCCGAAGCGCACGATCGTGTTCGCGGCGTTCGGTGCGGAGGAGAAGGGGATGATCGGCTCGTATCACCTGGCGAAGAATCCGCCTGCGAAGTTGCCGAACGACAAGGTCGTGCAGTTCATCAACCTCGACATGATCGGCAGCCACTCGTCACGCGGGCTGGTCGCGGCGATGGGCGCGTTACCGAAGCTCGCGTCGCGCAAGTTCCTCGAGAAGCTCGACGACAAGTTCCCCAAGTTGAGCGTGTCGATCGGCGGTCGCGCGCGAGGCTCCGACTACGAGCCGCTGTGCAAGCTCGGTGTTCCTTACGTGTTCTTCTGGACCCCCGACGCGCGCTGCTATCACCAGAAATGCGATACCGCCGACCGCATCGACTACCCGCGAATGGTCGACATCGCCGGGCTCGCCGGCGCGCTGACCGAGCAGATGGCAGATACGGACCAGGACCTCGCCGGCTTCCGCGCGAAGCACGGCTGCGGGGTCTGACGGCGGATGTGTCCGGCACGTAACAGCGGCCTCCAAACAGCTGAAGCCGAAACCGGCGACTCGAGGCCGGGGCGAGGTGTACTGACCCTAGCTGGGGTCATCACCCGACCAGTAGATGACGGTTTCGGTGGGGCACGAGCCGTGCAAAACCTTCCGCCATGACTCGCAGGCAAATCGCCACAGATACCGAAGGGCTGCTCCTCGGTGATCTGAAGCCGGGGGCGCGGGTCGGTGACTACACGATCGAAGCAACGCTCGCTGCGCGAGGCACCGGGGTCGTTTATCGCGCGACCCACCTCGTGCTGCCCCGTCGCGTCTCGATCAAGGTGATGCCCGCGATCGCGAGCTACACGCGCTCGCTCGGCGCGCAGTTGTTGAAAGAGGCCTGCTTGCTCGAGGCGCTCGATCATCCCGGCGTTGCTCGCGTCTACGAGTGCGGCGTGATGCCCGACAAGCGGCCGTGGGTCGCCTGCGAGCTGGTCGACGGGCCGACGCTTGCCGATCGGATGTCGCGCCTGATGATCGACGATCAGAAGATGTCAGCGATCGAGATCGCGCAGCTGATCCGCGATGTCGCCGACGTGCTCGAGCACGTGCACAGGCGCGGCGTCGTCCACTGCAATCTCGGTGCGCACGCGATCGTGATCGGCGGACGCCGTCGCTTCGCGGTGACGCTCGCCGACTGGAGCAGCGCGCGCACGTTCGATTCCTCGACGCCGGTGCCGATGCTGCCAAAGTCGCCAACGCGGCCACACCTGTCGCCCGAGCAACGCGTCGGCGGCATCGTCGATGGCCGTAGCGATATCTACGCGCTCGGCGTCGCCGCGTTCCGCGCGCTCTACAACCAGTTTCCCGATGCGGGACTGCATCCGCCGATGAACGACATCCCGCCGATGCTGGCGGCGCTGGTCGCCCAGATGCTGTCGCGCGACGTGGCGGCGCGACCGACCGCCGACAAGGTCGTCGCCGCTGCACGGTTCGTCGTCCAGACGCTCGAGTCCGAAGCGTCCGATGACATCGAGACCGGGCCGATGGCCGCGATCGACAAGCTCGTGATCGACGAGATCGAGGACGTGCCGTCGTCGGGCATCCCGACGTTCGTCGCCGTCGATGCCACCACGGTGCCGACCGGTCGCATGATCACGAGCGAGCAAGAGTCGGCGGCGGCGGGCGAGATCGAAGTCTTCGCTCGCTCGTCGATCCGGGACGATCACCCGTAGGGGCGCTACACTGTCGCGCTGTGAGTCGCGACGACCTCGAGGAGGCACTCGCGGCGTGCTGGAATCTGGACGACCTTGCGGTCTACGCGGATCTCCTGCTCGCCGAGGATGACCCGCGTGGCGAGCTGATCGCGCTCGACCTCCAGCCGGATCCCGAGTCCGACGAGTGGGCCGCTCGCCGCTTCGCGGTGATCGCGCGCTGGCTCGGCAGCGATCTCGCGCGCCGCTCGCATCACCTAGTCAAGCACGGCTTCATCCACGCGCTCGACGACGGCAAGCGAAGTGGTCCCCTCGCCCAGACGCTCCTCGAGAGTCCGGCGGGCTCGTGCGTGCGGCGCTTCACGACGCGTGGCCCGTCGACCAAGGTTCGCGCCACCATCCAGCGGCTCGCCGCGAAGTCGCGCCCGTTCCTCACCCAGCTCGAGGTCTCGGTGCGTGGTACCAGCGAGACCTCGCTGCTGTCGAACCAGCTCGTCGACCGGCTGACCGCCGCGACGCCGCGGCTCTACGAGCTCGAGGTGCGCGGTCACCGCGTGTTCGACACGCTCGCGCACCCGGCGCTGCGCCGGCTGCACCTGTCGAACCATGACTCGGTGGTCGATGTCGTGCGCCCGCGCGTCGACGAGGAAGGCTTCCTGCGCGTCACCTGCGAGGCGGCGACCGGGCAGTACGCGGGCACCGTGCCGCGCGACGAGCTGCGCCACGCGCTCGACGCGATCGACAAGGCGAAGTCGTACGACAAGCTCTATGCAGAGAGCTCCGAGGTGTTCGGCGAGACGTTGCCGGCCTTGCTCGCTCGCCTCGAGCAGGCCGCGCTCGTGATGTTCCAGAGCGGGACGCCGGTGCTGACGCAAGTCGGGCGGGGCGTGCTCGCCGGCAGCCATCCGATGCCCCTGGTGCGGCGCTCGCTCGAGCGGCCGCTGGTGCCGATCACGAACAACCGGCACGGCAACAACGTGTGGCTCGAGACCAAGAAGCAGATCGGGTTCATCGGGCACATCCACACGCTGAGCTCGCTCGCGTGCATGTGGCTCGAGCGGCTGCCGCTGACCGCGCGGATCCGGCGTGTCGTCGAGGAGCTGCTCGACGTGCTGTACACGCTGCGACACCACGGCCGCACGCACGCGCAGGAATCGGTGAGTGCGAACCTCGAGCTCGTGTTGCGGCAGCTGTCGGCGCTCGAGATCGCAGGCATCGATCCGAAGCGCGGCGAGGAGAAGTCGGTGTGGGCCGGTGGCTGGCCCGAGGTGCGCGATGGCGTGTATCGCGAGATGCTGCGCACCGCCGCCACCCGCATGACGTTTGCCGTCCGCTGAGACGGCCCGACAAGCAAACCCGAGCTCAAGGTAAGGTCGATCCCGCCACCGAAGGGACGAGTCACTCGCGGGGGACCGTCCGCTCCTCGAGCTCGTCTAGCTCCTCGAGCTCGTATAAGTGGACGTCCCGATGATCAACTTCTCGCCGCCGCCCCTCTGCTCGGAGCTTCGTAGTGCACCCCGTGAACGCGTGCGTATATACGGTATATACGCTACGTCCAAGGAGGGGTCGTAGAGGTTGGAGGACCGGCCGAGGAGCCAGCCGATCACCGCTTCCGCTTCGGGGCGGCTTGCGCGGCGAACACCATGCCGATCGCCTTGGTCGCGGTCTCGACGTCCGGCGGATCGCCGGTGAGCACGTCGCGATACAGGAACGACTCGGCGATTCGCACGATCACGTAGGCGAGCGAGTCGACATCGATCTTCGGCTGCATGTAGCCGGCGGCAGCCTCGCCTTCGATCAGCTCGCGCACGGCGGCGATCACGCGGCCCTCGACGGGGCTCGCGCTCGACATCACGATGCGCAGCGCAAACTCGGTGTCCTGTTTGATGAACGTGCGCAGCGGCTGCGAGGCGACGAGCGCGGTCAGCAGATTGCGCGTGACGTCGGTCAATAGATCCGCGCCGGTGCCCGTGCTGGCGCGCCGCGCCCATTCGATCGATTGCGCGAAGGCGGCGGAGATCACCTCGCTGTAGAGCTGCTCGCGCGTGCCGACCCAGCGAAACACCGTCGCGCGGGCGACCCCGAGCTCGTCGGCGAGCTTGCCGATGTCGATGCGCTCGCCGATCAGCCACTTCTGCTTCGCGAGCTCGAACGCGTCGAGCGCGGTGATGCGCGTGGTCGAATCGGACCGTGTCAGCAGGCGCGCGAGGGGCGTGGTAGGTAGAGCTTGCTTGGGGATGCGCTTCGGCTTGCGCTTGCTGCGCGCGGCGGCGGGCACCAGATCCATCTCGCGACGGGAGTCGCGGTCGCCAGGTTCGCGACGGGAGTCGCGGTCGCCAGGTTCGCGAGGCGAGTCGCGGGCTCCAGGCGCGTCGCTGCGCGTCCGCTTCACGGCGTCCACGCGACTCCAACTCCGGCGAGCGTCGCGCGCCCGCCATACGACGCCTGCAGCGCGTCGGTGCTCTCGGTGTCGCGGCGCAAGAGCCACATCGATTCGAGGAAGCCGTCGATGCGCAGCGAGCGATCGAGGCGCCAGCTCGCGCCCGCGACCAGACCGAGCCGGTTCGCATCGGGCGACGACGGCGCGAGCTGCTCCGCCGGTGCCGGCGATTGTTCGACATAGGTGCCGTGGCGCAGCGTCAGCCGACCGCGCGTGTATTCGCCGCCACCACGCACCGAGATCGTGTTGCGCCAGCTCTGCTGCTGCATCACGTCGGGCGTCGCCATGTCCTCGAAGTCGACGACGAGGCGCTCGTTCGTGCTCCACCGCGTCCACTCGACATCGGCGAGCAGCTTGTAGCGGCCGTGTCGATAGCTCGCACCGAGCGCGAGCTGTGCGGGCAACGACAGCTCGCTCGCGGCGTTCTGATCCGGAATCTTCGCCGCGAAGGCGTCCGGCGCGGTGAAGTTGGCGCCACCCGCGAGCGGCATCGTCGTCGCGCCGCGGTAGACGACGCCGAACGCGAGGTCGGGCCGCGCCTGGTAATACGCCGACGCATCGACGCCGAAGCCG
>JACCYD010000728.1 GCA_013696695.1 Deltaproteobacteria bacterium
GTGCCGAGGTGTTCGTGGTGTTCGCGCACGATCGGTTGATCGCGGCGGGATCGACGGCAATTCCGAACGTGGCCGAATTCGCAGGCGCCACCGCGAGTCGCGCGACCACGAATCACGTGACCACCAATCGCGCCGAGCTCTGGTTGCGCGATGCCGTGAAGCAACCCGTGACCGTGCGCGCGACCGGAGAGCGCGTCGTGGTGCCGCTCGTCTACGGGCGCGGTGACATCGCCTTTCACGTCGCTGACGTCGTCGACGCGTCCGTGGGCGCGCATCGCTGGACCGTCTACGTCGCGCCCGACGGCACGCCGCTGTTGCGCGCACGACGAACCATGCACGGCGCCGGTACGCTGCAGTTCGACGTCCCGGTGCGCCATCCGGCGAGCACGCGGATGCTGGCGCCGGCAGTGCGAGCGAACGCGATGGTCAACGGCAACGCGATTGTCAGCGACCTCGACGCTCAGATCACGTGGACCGGCAATGCCGATTCGACGGTGGTGCCGAGTGCGACCGGCGAGCTCGTCGAGGTGATCGATGCGGCCGGTGTGCCGGCGACGGCGAGCCTGGTCGGAACCAACGGCGGCGTGACGAGCTGGAGTGTCGCGAGCGATGCCAACGCGGACGCGCAGCTCACCGCCTACGTGTTCGGGATGATCGGCAAGACACGCGCACGCGCGATGCACCCGACCTTGACCTGGCTCGACCAGAAGCTTCGGATCTTCGTGAACGAGTCGGGGGTTTGTAATGCGCTCTCCACCGGCGACGATCTGCATTTCTTCGGCGGTGGTGCGCAGTGCGAGAACACCGCGCGGATCGCTGACATCGTGCTTCACGAATTCGGCCACTCCGTGCATCTCCAGTCCCATCTCGCCAGTGACGAGCCCGAGCTCGCGCTGCGGGAAGGCATCGCCGACTTCTTCGCCGCGAACATCACGGGTGACTCCGGCGTTGGACGAGGTCTCGCATTCGACGATGCACCGATCCGCGAGATCGACCCGGTCGGCAGCGAGCTGCGGTTTCCCGACGACGTCAGCGGCGTGCCGCACACGACGGGCCTGATCATCGCCGGCGCGTTGTGGGATCTGCGGACCGCGCTGATCGCGGAGCTCGGCGAGCTGGCAGGCATCGCCGCGACCGAGCGCATCTATGTCGGCGTGCTCGAGCACGCGATCGATCTCGAGAGCAGCTACCTCGCGGCGTTGCTCGGCGATGACGACGACGGCGATCTCGGCAACGGCACACCGCATCGCTGCGCGATCGAAGCAGCGTTCGCGGCGCACGGCCTGGTGCCCGACTTCGAGACCACCGCGTTCGGCACGCCGATCGTCGACGGACGACGCATCTCGATCACGGTCACGCCGCCGGCGGCGACGGCCTGTAGTCGCCCGCAGATCACCGGCGTGGACCTGACCTGGGAGGTCGCTGGCACCACGGAGACGATCGCGATGACGACAACCGCCGCGATCGGCGAGGTCGCGACCTATGTCGGCGAGCTGCCAGCGCTGACAGCTCCGACGGTCGTCACGTACCAGCTCGTCGCGCACGCGGACGATGGCAACGACGTCACGTTCCCGCAGAACCCGGCGGATCCCCGCTACCAGCTGTTCGTCGGCACCGCGACGCCGATGTTCTGCGATCCGCTCGATGCGCAGCCCGCGTGGCGAGAGACCGGCACGCCGGCGTGGGAGTGGGCGCGACCGTTCGCGCGCGCGGGTGATCCGCCCGTGACGTTCACCGGCGAGGCGTTCCTCGGCACCAACATCCAGGGCAGCGGGCAGTATCCCGCGGACACCTCGACCGCGATCACCACGCAGGTCATCGACGCGTCGGGGTACGCCGACGTGCACCTGCAGTTCCGGCGGTGGCTGACCGTCGAGGATCGCGCGCTGGATCGCGCGGCGATCGCGATCAACGGCCTGACGATCTGGGAGAACGCGACGGAGCTCGACCACGTCGATCGCGAGTGGCGGTTCGTCGACCTCCCGGTGCCGAGCGGCGAGCTCGCGATCACGTGGTCGATCGAGGCGGATGCCACCACCGAGCTCGGCGGCTGGAACCTCGACGACATCTGCGTGGTCGCGTTCGATGCGCCGGCGATCGAGCCACCGGATGATGGCGGCTGTTGCGCGTCGACGCAGAACCCGGCGTCGATCGTGCTCGGCGTCGGCGTGCTCGGGCTGGCGTTACGCAGCCGGCGGCGGGCTACTCGCCGCGGAGCTTCGCGAGCGACTCTTCGAGCTGCATGCCGTGCGGGTCGGTCTCGGCCTTGATGCCGTAGTAGACCTTCGGACCGCGCGGCGACTCGAAGATCGTGAGACGCAGATCGAACGGCTCGGGGCCGGTCACCGCGTCGATGGTGTACGGCGACTGGACCTTGGTCTTGGTCTCGGGGAGATCGAAGTGGATCTCGTCGCCGGTCGCCTTGAACTTGAACAGCTCGAACGTGCCCTTGTAGAGCGTGCGGTCTTGATAGACGCCGCCGCCCATGGTCGGCACGAAGCGATAGACGTGAAGCCGCTCGCGATCGGAGGTGGGCCACACGTCGAGCCAGTTGCGATCGATGAGGAGCTTGCGCGCCTCGTCGGACGGCACCGACGTCGATGACGAACCCGAGCAAGCGGCGAGCGAGATGGCGATCAGCATGGCGATGCGCATGTCGCCTACTCTAGCGCGCACCAGCGCGAGAGCACCCCGCGCTAGACGGCCAAGATCCTTAGTGCGCCTTCGGCGCCTCGCTGGAGCTGACGAGTGCGCGCCCCCGCGCTCCCGCCCACCGCGCACACCAGCAGCTCGCTGCCCTCGATATCGACCTTGATCATCTGCACGTCCCAGGCGTGACCAGCGCCGAACAGCGTGCCGTCGAACGTCTTGATCTTCGGTCCGACGAGCACCATCCTCGCCGCCACCTCGTCGCACGCGAACGTGTCCCCCGACGAGGCGAGCGGCAAGCCATCCCCATCCGCGACCACCATGGCGGCAATCTGGCCGTCCGCGCAGCAAGCGGCGAGCTGGTACCTGAGTGCTTCGGTGGCAGTCTCTGCTCGCTGGCGCCGACGTTCTTTCATAATTGAATGGTCCCGTGTGCCCGCTCCCCCGGGCAAGTTTTGGCCATACTCCGGCCGTGCGTTGCGCCACGAGCATCCTCTCCCTCGCGCTGTTCTCGCTCCTGGCTTGCCACCCCGACAAGGCTGTGAAGATGCCCACCTGGCCTGCTCTCGATGAAACGCTGCTCGCCGATGCGGCGGCGACCTTCAATTTTCGCCTCGGCGTCCCGAACCCTCTCGCGATCACGAAGGACGGCGCGGTGCTGTTTCGCCGCACGCCGCCGCGCTCGTTCGCGTCGGATCTCTACGAGCTCACCCCGGCGGGTCAGGTCAAGACGCTGGCCACGGTCGACGAGCTGATCGGCGTCGCCGAAGAGAAGCTGTCGGATGCCGAGAAGGCGCGCCGCGAACGCTCGCGCACTGCGACCCGCGGCATCGTCGATATCGATGTCTCCGACGACGGCACGCTCGTGCTCGCTCCGCTCGGCGGCCAGTTTCATCTCGTCGACCGCACCACCGGCAAGCGCAGCGTCGTCGATCCGAAGGGCGGCGCGTACGACCCGCACCTGTCCCCCGACGGCAAGACCATCGCGTTCGTGCGCGACGGCAACCTGTGGACGATCGGCGCGCAGGCGGGAGCCACCGCGAAGCAGCTGACGAAGCACCCCGAGGGCTTCGAATACGCCGTCGCCGAGCACGCCGCGCAGGAGGAGCTCAATCGCAACCGCGGCTTCTGGTGGTCGCCCGACAGCAAACAGCTCGTGTTCCAGCGCACCGATGCGCGTGCCGTCGACACGATCTACGTCTCGGATCCGCGGCATCCCGAGAAAGCGCCGGTGCCGTTCAAGTATCCGCGCGCCGGCACGGCGAACGCGATCGTCGATCTCGGCGTCATCGCAGCTGGTGGCGGCGAGCCGCGCTGGCTGACCTGGAATCTCCAGACGCACCCGTACCTCGCGAGCGTGCACTGGGATTTCGGCCCGCTCACCGCGCTCGTCATGGATCGCGATCAGACCGACGTGCAGGTGATCTCGTTCGATCCGGCCACCGGCGCCATGAAGACGCTGCTGTCCGAGCACGACGAGGCGTGGGTCAACGTCGCGGTCGGCGCGCCGAGGTGGCTCCCCGACGGCTCGGGCTTCTTGTGGATGACCGAGAAGCACGGCGACTGGACGCTCGAGCTCCACGCCGGTGGACAGGTCAAGCAGATCACGCCGCCCGAGCTCGGTCTGCGGCACCTGGTCGCCGTCGAGCCCGGTGCTGCGATCGTGCAGGCCTCGACCGACGCCACGCTGCAGGACATCTATCGCGTGCCGCTCGACGGTTCACCGCCGGTGCGGCTCAGCAACGGTGATGGGGTCGCGGGCGCGAAGGCCAAGCACGGCGTCGTCGTCATCGCGGCCGGACTGTCGAGGGGTGGCAAGTCGTTCACCGTCGTGAGCCCGTCAGGTCGTCACGAGATCCCGTCCGTCGCGGAGCAACCGAAGCTCGTCCCGACCACCGTGCTCGAGACCGTCGATATCGGCGGGCGCAAGCACCACGTCTCGATCACGCGCCCGCGCGGCTTCGACAAGACCAAGCGATACCCCGTGCTCGTCAAGGTGTACGGCGGGCCGCACGCAGTGATGGTCACCAACTCGCGCGACGGCTACGTGATGGATCAGTGGTACGCCGACGCCGGCTTCATCGTCGTGCGCAGCGACAACCGCGGCACGCCGGATCGTGGCCGCGCCTGGGAGCGGGCGCTGCTGAAAGATCTGGTCACCGTGCCGATGGACGATCAGGTGGCGGCGCTGCAGGCGCTCGGCAAGCGCTACGTCGAGATGGATCTCGATCGCGTCGGCATCGTCGGCTGGTCGTTCGGTGGATACATGGCTGCGATGGGCGTGCTGCTGCGCCCCGACATCTTCAAGGCGGGGATCGCCGGCGCGCCGGTCACCGACTGGGCGCTCTACGACACGGCGTACACCGAGCGCTACATGAAGACGCCGCAAGCCAACCCCGATGGCTACAAGGCGACCAGCGCCCTCACTCACGCGGCGAAGCTCGAGCGCCCGCTGCTGATCATCCACGGCCTCACCGACGACAATGTCCACCTCGCGCACACGCTCGCGCTGATCGAAGCGCTCTACGTCGCCGGCAAGCGCGCCGAGGTGATCACGCTGTCGGCCACCCACATGCTTCCCGATCCGAAGCTCAACCTCGCGCGCGAGCAGGTTCAGATCGCCTTCTTCCGCCAGCACCTCGGCGTGAAGTAAACGATCGGGATGAGATGATCCTGTATCGCGACGAGCGATGTGTCGTCGTCGACAAGCCGTCGGGCGTGCCCACCCATCGTGGGTGGGCTGACGATGACGATGCGCTCCTGCAGCAGGTGCGCGACGCCGTCGACAAGTACGTGTACCCGGTGCACCGCCTCGATCGCGGCGCGTCGGGCATCGTGCTGTTCGCCCTCGACAAGGAAGCCGCCGCCGCATTTTCGGGAGCGTGGGATCGCGCGACGAAGGTGTACTTCGCGATCACGCGCGGCCACCCGAAGGATCAGACGATCGATCACGCGATCCCGAAGGCGCCGAACGAGGAGCGCGTGCCCGCGGTGACCGACGTGAAGTGTCTCGAGACGTTCGGCCGCTATGCGCTGGTCGAAGCGCGCCCGCGCACCGGGCGGCTTCACCAGATCCGTCGCCACCTCAAGCACATCTCGTGTCCGCTGATCGGCGACGTTCGCTACGGCAAGGGCGAGCACAACCGGATCTTCCGCACCGAGCACCATCTTCATCGCCTCGCGCTCCACGCGACGTCGTTGACCGTGCCGCACCCCGATGGCACCGACCTCGCGGTGACCTGCCCGCTTCCGCCGGATCTGGCGCAGGCGATCGAAAGTTGTCGAGCCGCCGCGGCGCGCGCGCAAGCGGCTCGTCCAGACTCCACGTGAGCGTACCGGCTCTCTCCGGAGCCGATCGTCTCGGGCTATGCTCGTCGTCGTGACGAGTGGGAGCCTCGCGGGGCAGACGATCGCGAATCGCTACGATCTCCTGGCGCTGCTCGGTCGTGGCGGGATGGGCGAGGTGTATCGCGCGCACGATCGCGAGCTGGACGAGCTCGTCGCGTTCAAGGTGATCAATCCCGAGCGTGCTTCGGATCCGAAGGCGTTGTCGTACTTCCGGCACGAGGTCAAGCTGGCGCGCCGGGTCACCCATCGCAATATCGCGCGGACGTTCGAGCTCGGCATCGATCGCGGCATCACGTACTGCACGATGGAGCTCGTGATCGGCGAGACGCTCGCGGCGCGTCTGGAACGAGGCAAGCTGCCGGTTGGCGAGGCAGCGGCGATCGCGTACGGGTTGTGCGAGGGGCTTGCCGCTGCGCATGCCGCGGGCGTGATCCATCGCGATATCAAGCCAGGCAACGTGATCCTCGCACTCGACGGTCGCCCGATGCTCGTCGACTTCGGTGTCGCCGCCATCCGCGCCTCGCATTCCACCGTGATCGCGGGAACTGCCGGCTACATGGCTCCCGAACAGGCGCACGGGGACGCGCCGACTCCGGCATCCGACATCTATGCGGTCGGCGTGGTCCTCTACGAGATGCTGACCGGTCACAAGGCGTTCACCGGCAGGACGCTCGAAATGCTAATCGCGAAGCAAGAGATCGAGTCGTTGCAGCTCCCAGAGGACGGCCACACGCCGCGCGAGATCGCCAGCTTGATCGCTCGCGCGACCGCGCGCGATGTCACGCATCGCATCGCTGATGCAACCGAGGTCGCGAGCATGCTGGCGCGCTGGGTCGGCAACCACAGGGCAGTCACCACCACCGCGCCCGCCGGCGTGTTCGACCTCGTCGAGGTGATCGTGCTGCCACCGCAAGGTGACGACACGCGGATGCACGTCGCGATCGGCGTGCACCAGGCGCTGCTCGATCGGCTGGCGAAGGTGCCGCGACTCCGCGTGCTGCCTCGCACCCGGGTCGACAAGCGGGTCGACGCCGTCGTCGAGTTGCGCGTGACGAGCGCGCTCGAAGTTCGGGTCGTGCGCGAGTCCGGCACGCTGCAGCTGGATCTGCCGCTCGCAGCCGAGGATCTGCGCAGCATCGCGGATGCCGCGGCTGCCGCGATCGTCTCCGCGGTGGAAGAATCCCGCGTCCTCGTCGACCCTCAGCTCGCGGAGGCCACGGACCTGTGGTTGCGTGGACGCGCGATCATCCATCGCAACATCACGGCCGTGGGACCGGCGCTCGAGCTGCTCGAACGCGCGTACACACTCGCACCCGAGGATCCGCGGATCGCGGCCTCGCTCGCGAACGTGTACTCGCGGATGACCTACCTTCACACCGATGCCACCGACGAGATGCTCGCGCGCGCGACCGAGCTGATCAACAGCGCGCTGCGCACGGGCGCCATGGATGCCGACGTCCACAATGCCGCCGGTCTCCTCGAGCTCAACATCGGCGATGCCGTCGTCGCCGCCCGACACTTCCGGACGGCGATCGCATGCGCCCCTTACTCCGCCGAAGCACACGATGGGCTGGGCCGCATGCTGATCGAAGCGGGCTACCTCGAAGACGGGATGGCCCGGCTGTCCGACGCGTGCGCGATCTCCCCGGATATCACGGCGGCCGGATGGTCGATCGCGAGGATGTACGCCCTCGAGGGTAAGTGGGACGAGTGCTGGCGGACGGTCGCCGAGGTCTCGCCCACCGGCGGTCCCCGACCGGTCTACGACCTCCGCTTCGCGCTGTGGCGCGGCGACCTCGAAGCGGTGGTGCAGCTGCGCCCGCAGTACATGGAGCTGGTGGCGCCGTTCCAGGACATGCTCGCAGCTGGTCTGTTCGCGTCTCTGCTCGAGGGCGGGTGGCTCGCGTGGAAAGATCGCCTGGTCGCCGGGGTGATGGAGCCGACGCGGAACAGGCGGCGCACCGCGTTCCTGTGTCAGATGGTCGCGGAGATCGCTGGTCACGTCGGCGATCAGTTCACTTGCAATGCGGTGATCACGCATGCGGTCGATGTCGGGCTGTTCGACCTTCACTGGCTCGACCGCTGTCCATTGCTTCGGACCGCGTGCGACACACCCGAGTTTCGTCAAGCGCGGGCGCGCGTCGAGCGACGAGCGCAGGCGATCCTCGATGCGTTGTACGGCGATCACGACAGCGGAGAATCCAAGGCGCCCACCGCAGCCGCTCCCGCGACCGTGGTCGGGTAGCGCGGACCTCAGGGCATTTGGTGTCGATGGGCCGAGGATCGAACAACTGGTCGCGCGACCCGTGCCCGGCCACCTCGTCCGGACCCGACGTGAGCTAGAGATGTGCGGGCGCGAGGCGGTGCTCCTGGGTGGAGCGCTTCGCGTCCGTGCATCTCTCCACGGTTTAGCGGCGGCGCGCCATCTCGTGCGGCTTCAGCGCCACCGGCATCTGTGCGAGCCGATTCTCGGCATCCGGTGTTACCTGCAGCACCAGGCGGAACGGATCGAGCTGGTCGACTGGCTGCGATCCGCGAGCGAGCTGAACAGCGTCGATCTCGGTGCTCTCGGTGTTCGGTGGGCCCCAGTAGTTGAGGCCCGACGGTTCGATCGGCGACAGCACCGACCCAACCGCATCCGGGAACGCCGGAAACGTCAGCGGGTATGGCGCGGGCACCGACTCGCGCTCCATCAACTCGACGACGAACTTCGGCAACTCGGCCGGCGCGAAGTGCATGGTCGCGGCGTTGTCGTTTGCGTCGTGTGCGATCGTGGCCGGACGAGGCGGAGGTAGCGCGACGAACGGCTGCGGATTCGTGATCGGAGGCTGCGGCGTGCCTTCGGCGAGTCGAGCCCGGCGCGGGCCAGCCTCCTGTGGGCCGAAGGATGCGGAGTGCAGCAGCGCGACCGACGGCAGCGACGAGGTCCCCGGCGCGTCGAATGGATGCGAGGTCTTCGCGACCTGCGATGGCGCGACGAATGGGCGGGACGGCGCGACGCTCGGAGCCGGAGGCGGCAACACGACCACCGTCGGTCGCGGCGCGGCGTACGTCGGTTGCGGTGCTGACGGTTGCGCAGCAAACGACGGCTGAGGCGCGTACATCGATTGCGGCGCTGCGTACGTGGGGTGCGGCGTCGCGTACGTCGGTTGCGAAGCCGCGTACATCGGTTGCGAAGCCGCGTACATCGGTTGCGACGCCGCGTACATCGGTTGCGAAGCCGCGTACATCGGTTGCGACGCCGCGTACATCGGTTGCGGCGCCGCGTACATCGGTTGCGGCGCCGCGTTGGTCGATTGCGATGCGGCGTACATCGGTTGCGACGCCGCGTACATCGGTTGCGACGCCGCGTACATCGGTTGCGACGCCGCGTACATCGGTTGCGGCGCCGCGTAGGTCGGTTGCGGTGCCGCGTTGGTCGGTTGCGGTGCCGCGTAGGTCGGTTGCGCAGCGAACGACGGCTCGGGCGCGTATCTCGATTGCGGCGTAGCGTACGTCGGGTGCGGGGCAACGTACGTCGGTTGCGCAGGTGGCGGCTGCGCAGGGTGTGTCGGTTGCGCAGCGAACGACTGCGGTTGTGACCACGGCGCATGGCACTGCCGCAGCGACGAGGGTGGCTGCACAACAGCCGCAACGAACGATGACGGCGGGACGAATGACGGTTGCGATGGTGTCGGTGCGATGAACGACGGTTGTGGAGGCGGTTGCGTCGGCGTTGGGCTGAACGACGGTTGAACCCGTGCTGCCGCTGCGGCGTGCATCTGTGGATGCATTCCGTACGCGGCGAGATCGGCTGACGAGTAGCCGTGATACGGCGGGGGTTCCGAGGGCTGCGGTGATGTGCCGTGATAGGGCATGCCTGACGCGCCGTACGGGGGCTGCGACGACGTGCCGGCGTGATGCGCTGGCGTCGTGCCGTGATCAGGCTGTGCTGCTGACGTGCCCTGATACGGCTGCGCGAGGCGCCTGCCGTTCAACATCTCCGGGACGATCGCCGTCGGCATGATCGCGGGCCCACGCTCCCACGCAGCGACGTTGCCCTGCGCGATCGCGGGATCGATCGCCGACATGCCGAACTGCGTGTGCCGGTTGGCGAGCGAGATCTGTCGTCGCCGCGCGGCCCGCCGCCCGCGAATCACGAACGCGAGCACGAGCAGTCCGAAGCCGATGCCGGCTCCGACCTGAACGTCTCGCTGCTCCCACCACTCCTCGGCGACGTCCGCGTCGACGTCAGTCGGCGTCACGCCGACGTGGGTGTGCGGATCGTCCGGCACCAGCTCGGCGATCGCGGTTCCCGTCAGCGAAGCGAGCACGATGAAGCAACTGGCAGCGCGCACTCTCAGCACAACATCCGACGTCCCCCAAGCATTCGAAGCGCCAACTAGCAGCCGATCCAGCAGTTCTCGGTGGGGATGTTTCGCGTCGAGATACCGTACCCGTGACGCGACCTCCGCCCAGTTACGTCGTCCGAATCGACATGCGCTTCGTGGCCATTCCCCTTCTATTCTCCGCCCTGCTCGCCTGCTCGAAGGGTCACAACAAGGAGGTCTGCAAGCAGGCCGCCGATCACTACGGCGCGTGCGTCAAGAAGACGCTCGGCGACGAGATGTACCAGCTCGTCAAATCCAAGGAGAAGGAAGGCATCGAGCAGTGCACCGGCGACGACAAGACCGTCGCGATGTACGAGAAGTGCTTGCCGGAGAAAGACTGCGACAAGTTCAACGAGTGCATCCTCGACTACGCGCGCGCGAACGGTCCCTGATCAGTCCTGATCATCCGCGAGATCCTTGCCGAGCTCGTTCCAGAACTCGTCGCTCATCAAATAGAACGCCCAGAACCGCTCGATCGGCGACACGCCGCGGCGCTCCTGCCACAGCACCAGATCGTCGAACTCGCCCTCGTACCAACCCCACAAGAACCGCGCGCGATAGACGTCGAGCTTGCGCGCACGCAGCTGCTCGATCGCCTCGTGCACCTCGAGGTCATCCATCTCGTCGATCATGTCGGTGGTCTCGTCGATGACATCGGCGAGGTACTGCAGGCCCTTCTTCGTGAGGTCCCAGATCGGCTTCTTCTTGTGGACGACAATCATGTCGTCGACGGCGAGCTGTTGCAGCGTCTCGTCGATCGGGCCCAGCTCCGATGGCACCACCACCGGCATCTCCATGCCGCCGTCCTCGGGCTTGAGGTCCATCTTCTTGAGCAAGTAGATGCTCGCGTACGTGTGCTTCTTGTCGTCATCGATCGCCATGCCGGGACGCTTGATCAGCTCGTTGCTCACGGGCGGAAGAGTGCACCAGGTTTCGGCGGTCAGCCGCACGTGCGCGGTGCGATCGTGCGGGTCCAGCCAGGAGGCGACGTCACCGAGCCCGTAATGCAGCGTCGACCTCGAGAGCGCACCGAGTCGCGCGCGATGCGGGTTGCAGGCGACGAGCACGACCGTGTCGACGGTTGGCAGCTTCGGCAGCCAGACGTCGAGGAACTTCGAGAGCTGCACGCGCACGTTGTCGTCGGGTAGCTCGAAGGCGAGATCGATGTCGCCGGCCAGCGGTTCGGCATCGTCGGCGGCGTGGACCGCGATCACGAGCGCGTTGTCGATGGCGCGTATCTTCCCATCATCCAGATACAGCCGCGACGCGCGGGCCCAGCCGAACCCTGCGTAGGCGCGGGACGGCTCGTCGCGATCCTCGTCGAGATGGAGCAGCTCGATCAGCGGCCGCTCGTGGAACGGCAGCAGAGAGATCGACGAGATCACCTTGGTTGTTTAGCCCACTCGTTGCGTGGTTCCCAGATCACGAAGCCCGTAGCGTCGTGATCATCGCGCCGAGCGCAGTGCGAGTGCCTGCTTCACCAACGCGCGAAGCTCGTCGCCCGTGATCACGTACTGGCCGACCCTCGGGTGCCGCCGGTCCTTCTCACGAAACAGGCGCCACAGCTCCTGTCTGTCGGGATCGAGCGCGAGGTCATTGTCGAACGGAGCAGGCAAGTCCTCACGATCGGTGATCCGATCGATCGAGCCGATGCCTTGGGTACTGAGGCCATCGCCACCGGGCGCGAGCGCGGTCGCAGCGGCATCGGCGTTGTGTGGTGCTGTCGCGATCACGAGCGCCGTCGCGATCACCTCGTCGGAATCCTCGGCGACCGTGAATCGCCCGTGCTCATCCATGGCGACCGTGCGGGTCATGGATTGAACGAGCTCCCTTCGCGAACGATTAGC
>JACCYD010000730.1 GCA_013696695.1 Deltaproteobacteria bacterium
GGGTTACGCACATGATCTTCCGGCGGGCGACGTGCGTGGCGTGGTCCATCGCGATGTCTCGCCGCACAACGTGCTCGTCTCGTGGGAAGGCGCTGTGAAGGTCTCCGACTTCGGAATCGCGAAAGCGCGCGAGGCAAGCGAAGCGACCGCCTCGACGATGATCAAGGGCAAGCCGGGCTACATGTCCCCGGAGCAGGCGAACGGCGAGGCACTCGATGGCCGCTCCGATCTGTTCGCGATCGGTGTGATGGCATGGGAGACGCTGACCGGGCGAAGACTGTTCGACGGCACGACCAAGGAAATGATCGCGCAGGTCCTGTTCAAACCGATTCCGATCCCAAGCGCCATGCGCCCCGACGTTCCGAAAGACCTCGAAGCCGTCGTGATGCGCCTGCTCGAACGCGAGAAGGCAAAGCGGTACGAGAACGCCGAAGCGGCGATCGACGAGCTTGCACGCTGTACCCACTCTCCTCGAAACGGTCGGTCGGAGCTCACGCGACTTCTCGCCGACAGATTTCCAGCCGCGGTCGCGTCCCGAGCCTCCCGTCCTCCTGAGGCATCGGGGAGTAACGCCACCGCGACCGCAGCGACCGAGCTCGCGAAGCATCCGAATGCGTGGCAACCAACCCCGACGACGCTCGGAAGTGCTACCGGCCAGTCGGTGGTATCACAAAGCTCGCCGGTGCGACGAAGATGGGCGGTCGCGGCCGCGTCGGCTGCGGCGTCCATCGCGATTGCAGTCACCGTGATCTTCGTCGGCACTCGAGGATCGGACGGTCCGGCTGCAAGCCCTGCTCGACCCGATGCTGCCATCGCCCCGACGACCGCGACTCTAACGATCACGAGTGTTCCCGAGGGCGCCGAGATTCGCGTCGATGGCGTCGGCCGAGGAAGCGCCCCGGTGAGAATCGAGATCGCATCCGGCACCCGCGTGTCGGTGAGTGCGCGGCGCGAAGGCTTCCAATCCATCTCTCAAACCGTGTACATGGCAGCCGCTAACCAGACACTCGCGCTGGCGCTCGTCGCGGCACCGACGGTGATCGACGCGGGTGTCGCCGAAGCCACGATCGACGCCCCCGTTCCGACCACCGAGAAGCCGATCAAGCCGACGAAGCCGACAAAGCCTGCGAAACCCACTACGACGAACGGAAGCACTACGACTCCTTTCAACCCGAACGAAGTCGGGGGAGACTGACGCGGATCGGCAATCGAGTCGGTAGCGACACCGCATGAAGAAACAGGAGCGACTCTCGAGAACAGAGGTGCTCGCACGGCTTCGCCGGCATGCCGGGGCGATGGGATTCATCTCGCATGCAACCCTCGCCGGCAGAGACAACCTTCTTCTTCGTTCGATCCCGCTTCACTTCGCGGGCCTCTCGGCCGCGCGCCAGGCTGCCGGAGTCGCGGGTCCACCGTATCGAAAGCCGTCGCGTAAGACAGGACCGAAGCCGGGAACGAAGTCGTCGACTCCACGGACGATCACCTGGTCGCGCGAGCGCGTGCTCGACGAGCTACGACGGATCGGGCGTGCAGGTCGATCGACGGCACTGCGAGACCTGATGGCGGCGGGAAGGACCACGCTCGTCCGTGCCGCGTCTGTCTTCGCCGGCGGACTACGCAACGCACGCCGGCTCGCCGGAGTCGAAGCTCCTCGACGACGAGGTTCGAAGAAGCACACGTGGACACGGGAGATGATCGTCCCGGCGATCCGAGCGCGGCATCGAGCACGCAAGTCGCTCGCGGCTTCGCGTGTGCCACAGAATCTCTACGGAGCGTCGCGCCGGCACTACGGCAGCTGGCGGGTGGCGCTCGCGGCTGCGGATATCGACCCGTCGACCGTTCGTGCCGGCATCAAGTACACGAAGCAAGTCATCATCGAGCGACTCCGACGCGCGGCTCGCAGTGGATCTGATCTGCTTTCGACCTCGCTCGCGAAGGTCGTCGACCTCAAGGCGGTGAGAAGGGAGTTCGGCCGCCTCGAGCTTGCGATCCGCGCGGCGGGGCTCATCGAGGTACTTCAGCGCCGACGTCACGGCGGGCGGAAATGGGATGGTGCGCGCGTGATCGAGGTACTGCGAGAGCGCGCGGCTCGCGGCGTCCACACGTTCACACCGGGGCTTCGTCGGGCGGTGCAGGTCTACCTGGGTGGAGCTCGCGAGGCACGCATCGCCGCCGGGGTTCCCGACCCTGCTTCGATCCGACGCGCGTTTCGCGCACGCGATCGCACGCCAACGCAAGACTTCCCGCGCCTAGGACTCGCACCCCTACAAATCGCAAGTCCTGGAATCGTTACGGCAATGCAGCCGCAACGAAATCGCGGCGGGATTGTCCGGCGGTTTTGTTCGTAGGATGCGCAACTCTGCGGAGTAGCGAGGTATGAGCGGATCGATTGCGGGTGTCAATCGAGTGATTCCATACGCTTCGATTTCGGAGTCGGCGTTCTCGCTGCTTGACGACCTCGGTCCGTGCGCCGATCGACGATGAACGCGCGCGATCCCCTGTGTTACGTGCTCGCCTAACGCGAGACGCGAGCCGTAGAAGAAGCACGCCAGGTTTCTTTCGGCTCCGTCATAGTTCGAGCCGGTTCGAGTGCCTTGGAGAGTACAGGCCTCGATCGAGTCACCGCTGCGGTGAACGAGGCCTGAC
>JACCYD010001271.1 GCA_013696695.1 Deltaproteobacteria bacterium
ACCTCGGGATCCGCGGCGTGTGCGCGAGAGCCATTGTGGCAGGCCTCGCACCCGATGCCGAGCTCGACGAGCTTGCCGCCGTCGAGCTTGTCCTGCGTGGCGGCCGCAGCTTCCTTGATCAGCGCGCGTGCCCCGGAGCCCGTCGGTTCGAGGCCGAGGAACGCGATCTCGCTGCGCAGCGCCGACGACAGGCCATCGTCGTCGCGCATCCGCGCGGTCCACGCGAGCTGCTTCGGGATCGTGCGATCCGAGAGCTTGCCCTGATAGCCCGGCAGGTCGGGGCCATAGAGATCGTCGTAGAGGTTGGTCGCGAGCGGCAGCGTGTTGTGGCACGCGATGCACTCCTGCGACCACACCGCGCGCACCGACATCTCGGGCCGCTCCTTGACCATCACCGAGTAGCCCTTGTAGCGCCACGACTTGGTCGCGAACACGTAGGTCGCCGGCAGCACGACCTCGCGCTCGCCCGGAGCCGAGGTGCCGACGAAGTCTTCGCGATATCTGCCGCCGACCACCTTCGTGATCCGATACCGCTCGTTGCTCTTCGGCGTGACCACGCGCATGTAGCGCACGCCGTTGTCGGTCTCCATCGTCGCCGTCGAATCTCCGACGGTGAACGTCGTGCCGTCGAACGGCGCGCGGATCGAAGCGGTGGCCGCATCGCGCGTCATGTTGCGCATCGGCGACGCTGCCCACGCCTTGTAGATCTCGGCGTGGCAATCGGCGCACTTCTCCGAGCCGGCGTAGTCGCTGCGGAGGACGTTGCTCGTTACCACGCGATTGGCGCCGGAGCTGGAGCTCGGCGCCGCGGGCTTACTACCGCAGGCAGCCAGCAGGACGAGGAGCACCACGCGCACGCGCGGAGCTTACTTCATCCCCTACGCGCTGCGCCGGAACCGATGCCGGATGGCCAGCCCTTCTTCGTCGAGGGCCTGGATCACCGAGGGCCGCTGCAGCACGCGGTCCTCGTAGTCTGCGAGGTTCGGCCACAGCAGGAGATCGATATCCTGCTGATCGCTCCACCGCAGCAGCGTGAACAGATACGCGTCGGCGATGGTGAACGTCTCGCCCGTCAGGAACGCGCGATCTGAAAGCTCGTCCTGCAGGTAGTTGTAGCGCTCGGCGATCCGGCCCCGGACCTTCGAGTTGTACGACTCGGGTGCGTCGCGCTTGAACAGCGGGCCGAATTGCTTGTGAATCTCCGTCGACAGGAACGACAGCAGCTCCTGCAAGCGATAGCGCGCGAACGTCCCTGGCGGTGGGACGAGCCGCGAGTTGGGCTCGAGATCGGCGACGTACTGGAGGACCACGCTGGCCTCCGTCAGTCGCTCGGAGCCTAGCTCGAGCACGGGCACGTAGCCCTTCGGGTTGATCGCGTAGAAATCGGCACCACTGGCTGTGCGGTGGGTCTTCAGATCGACGCGCTCGAGATCGAATCGGCGATGCGTCTCGAGCAGCACGATGTGCACCGCAAGCGAACATGCACCGGGTGAGTAGTAGAGCTTCATGGTGCCTCCGGCCACGAACCACGCATCGCTCGTGCCAGTGCTCGACTGCGGAAGCGCTCTCGGTCACACTCTGAGGCGTGACTCGAACGCTCGTCGTTGTTGCGCTGGCGCTGCTGTTCTCGGGTTGCGGCTCCAAGCCGGATCATCCACCGGCGCAGATCGTCGATTTGACGAGCTCGACGGCAGAGCTGCTGCGCGATTTCGACGCGCACAGCAGTGAGCCTCGGTTCGTCACGATCATCGCCCCTAGTTGACGGCCCTGTATCAAGGGGGCCCGTGCGGTCCACACGGTCATGGTCGAAGCGCTCAAGATCCGGACGTACGTCATCTGGATCCCGATGCTCGATGCCGAGGAGATCTCCGAGGTCCCCTCGGCGAGCCAGAATGTCGGCGTGTCGCCTCAGTACTTCGATGGCTCGATGAAGATCGGCAACGGGCTCGGCCGTAACGCGGGGCTCGACGAGACCGTGTGGGACGTGTTCTTCTTCTACCCGCCCGGCGTCAAATCGAACGAGAACGGTCTGCCGTTCCCCGAGCACGGCATCGCGCAGCAGGGCGGTGTCGTGGTGGCCACGCCCGGCACGCTTCCGCCGCTGCCCGATCAATCGCGGATGCCGCGCGAGCTCCGCGGCAAGGTCATCGTGGTCGGCGATCAGAAGAACATCGAGGAGCTGCTTCGGAAGGCCGCCGACGCATTTCTCGCGCAGCAACCGAGCGGGACTAAGAAAACTCTGCCGTGAGACCACCGCGCACGCGGCACACAGCAGCCGAGCGCATCCGCGTCGACGATCTACCTCGCGTCGACGCAATTCGTGGTGGTTGGTCGTGGCACACCGATCGCACAACCTGAATTCGGCACGAGCAGGCATCGACGAACGACGGAACATCGACCGGAGTACGTCGGACGCGGAAGCTACTAGGTTCCGACCGCGACGCTACATTCACGATGGCGAGGTCACGTGGATTGCAGCACACCTCTCGTGCCATTTATTTCTCGACGTCGCGCCGACGACTCTTACAGACCCCTCTCTGAGGGTGACAAAGAATGTCGGCGCGGCGTCGTATTTGTTTCGGCCGCGGGAGACCAACGTGAGGGCCAGCTCCCGTGTACGGTCACCTGTCTCGACCGTCCTAAGGTGGCCCAGTGCCCTGGCAGCAACTCGTCACGGCACCCCACGTCCTCGCGGTCATCGATCTCGATGGCACGTTGATCCCGTTCGCGCCGACGCCGCAGGAAGCGCGCGTCGATAGCGACACCGCCGCGCTGCTCGCGGAGCTGATGGCGGTCCCCGGCGTCACCGTCGGGATCTCGACTGGGCGCCAGCGCGAGCTGGTCGTCGAGCTCGAGCAGCTGTTTCCTGCCCTCCCGATCGCAGCCGAGCACGGCGTGTGGCGGCGCTCCGAGGGCATGTGGTCCGCGGCGCTCGCCGCGATCCCGCAGCTCGACGAGATCGAAGCTTCCTTGCGCGCGCTCGCGGCGAAACATCCCGGCGCGCTGGTCGAGCGCAAGTCGTGCTCGGTGTGCCTGCACTGGCGGCGGGTCGATGCCGCACACCACGATCTGATCACGGTGGCCGCCGAGGTCATCGTCGACGAGTGGCTCGAGACGCATCAGCAACTCGAGCGCTTGCCGGTGATCGAAGCACTCGAGGTGCGTCACCGCGCAGCCCACAAGGGCGGTGCGTTGTCGTGGCTACGCTCGATCGCGCCGCCTGGCGCCTGCGTGCTCGCGATCGGCGACGACATCACCGACGAGGACATGTTCGTCAGCTTGCGCGAAGGCGAAGTCGGCATCCTGGTCGCCGAGCACGCGCGTCGCACGCAAGCGCAGTTCCGGCTGCCGGGTCCGCCCGCGGTGCATCGCTTCCTGCGCTGGCTGATCGATGCGCGCAACAGTCAGCCCCTGCTCGGCGCATCTGGGCCCACCGAGATCGAGCCCGCACGCGTGGCGCGCAAGAGGAGCGTCGAGGCGCGGCTCGTCGTCGCCTCGAATCGCCTGCCTGCGGCGCCGGCGCCGGGTCCGCAACGCCAGCGCGAGGTTGGCGGCCTGGTCTCGGCGTTGATGCCAGTGCTCGCCGAGACCAGCGGCATCTGGCTCGGGTGGAGTGGCGCCGAGCGCGATCCAGGCCTGCGATTGCGCGTCGAGGACAGCGATCCCTCGACCGGTACGCCAGCCTTCACGCGCGCGCAGTTCGATTATCCGCCGACCTGGCGCGAGCGGTTCTACGCGGGGTTCTGCAATCAGGCGCTGTGGCCGCTGCTCCACGGCTTCACCACGCGCGTCCGCTATCACGACGACGAGTGGAACTGCTACGCCGACGCGAATCACGCCTACGCGAGGCTGATCGGCGAGGCGGGCGGGCGCTCCGCAGATGTCTGGATCCAGGACTTCCACCTGATGCTCGTCGGTCGCGAGTTGCGCCGCGCCAACCACACCGGGCGGATCGGGTTCTACCTTCACGTGCCGTGGCCGCCGCTCGACATCTGGGAGACGTTGCCGTGGGCGGCCGAAGCCATCGCGGCGGTGCTCGACCACGATCTCGTCGGCGTGCAGTCGAAGCGCTGGGCCGACAACATGATCGCGAGTGCGCGCGGCTTGCTCGGCGCCGAAGGCGAAGGTCGAGCGCGCGATCGCGTGCGGGTGATCCCGGTCGGCATCGATCCGGAACGGTTCGCGGAGTCTTCGCTGTCGGGACCGACTGGCGGCGAGCTCGGTTCCTTCGAGGCGATGCTCGGTGGTCGCCAGCTGATCCTCGGCGTCGATCGCCTCGACTACTCGAAGGGCATCCCCGAGCGCCTCGAGGCGTTCGCGCGGTTGCTCGAGCAATTTCCCGAGTGGCGCGGAAAGGTGTCGTTCGTCCAGGTCTCGGTGCCGACGCGCTCGGAGGTCCCCGAATACGCCGAGCTACGCTCGCGCGTCGAGGCGCTGGTCGGCCGGATCAACGGTGCGTACGGCGAGGCCGACTGGACGCCGGTGCGCTACCTGTATCGCAGCTACGATCAGGCCACGCTCGCGCGCCTCTATCGCCTCGCGGCGGTCTGCCTCGTGACGCCGCTGTGCGACGGCATGAACCTCGTCGCCAAGGAGTACGTCGCGTCGCAGGATCCCGAGAATCCGGGCGTGCTCGTGCTCTCGAAGTTCTGTGGCGCCGCCGAGCGGATGACGCTCGCGCAGCTGGTCAACCCGTATCACGCGGATGGCGTGGCCGCCGAGCTCGACGCGGCGCTCAGGATGTCGCGCGAGGATCGAATCCCGCCCCATCGCGCGCTGCGCACCGTCGTGTGGACGGACACGGCGAGTGCGTGGGCGAAGTCGTTCCTCGACGCGCTGCGCGCGTGATCGATCGCTACTGCTTCGTGAACGTGTGCGTGAAGTCGAGCGCGCCGGTCGCGTCGTGGAACTCGCCGGTGAACTTGTCACCGTCGATGTCGACGTACATGAAGCCCGCCTTCGACGCATCTTCGAACAGCGCGGTGTTGCCGCGGTCCCTGATCTCGGTGGTCGACGCGCCTGCACCGCTGACGATCATCTTCGTGCCGCACAGCGCCGTCGGCTCGTCGATCCACTGGCGGCTGTGATCGTGACCGGAGAAGTAGACGTCCGCGAGGCCACACGCGTGACCGTCGAACCAGTCCTTGAGCGCCTCGCCGTTCTGGATCGGCAACGGGTTCGAGATCGGGATGCCGGCGAGCTCGGGGGCATCGTAATCGCCGGCGTTGCCGTGCGAGCCGTTCGAGCGATACGGGTGGTGACCGGCAAACAACACCCAGTCCTTGCCCGAGACCTCCATCATCGCCTGCGGCATCCACTGCGTCTGATCGCCGTAATCGACGTTCTCCCACAGCAGCGCGTTGGTATCGAGCACGACGATGCCGACGTGAGCGAACGAGAACGTGTAGTGCGACGACGGCATCGTCCACTTGGTGGAGACCGCCGTGTAATCGACCTCGATCTGGCCCTTGTCGAACTCGTTGCCGATGCCCGGCGCATCGATGATCAGCCTGCCGCCGTTGTCGTGGTTTCCGAGCGCGACATAGAACGGCAGATCGATGTCGTGATAGGGCTCCTCGAACTTGGTCTGCCACTGCGAGTCGGTGACGCTGTCGACACCGGCGTCGTAGATGTTGTCGCCGAGCAGCAGCACGAAGTCGCAACCGCGCGCGGCGCACAGATCGCGGATCGCGACTGCGACCTGACGCTGGCTGGTGTTGCCCTTGCCGGTGTCGCCCATCGCGATGAACTTCACGCGCTTGGGCGGCGGGGGTGGGTCATCCGGCGGAGTGACGTCGTCATCGTCGCCGGGCGGCGTGTCATCGCCACCGCTCGGGTTACCCGCCGCACTGCAGGCGGCCACGCCAAGGAACGCACAAAGCGGTGCCAGCTTCCTCATCGCCGGGAACCCTACTCCAGGCTCGTTTCCAATAGGGCGACAAACTCGACCACGTCTGCGACAGCGGCCTCGCTCGGCACATGAGTTGCGCCGGCGACAGCTTCCGGCACGCTGTGCCGGCGATTCACGCGCAGCACCGTCGGAATTGCGGGGTTAGCGCGGCGCGCAGCTTGCTGCCTGACCCGCCGTGCTTCGCCTCCTGATGATCTCCTCGGCGCTTGCCGGCTGCGTGCCCTATGCCCTGCCCCCTCTGAAGGCCGAGCTGGGTGGCGCGACGCTGACCGGCCAGAAGCCGGCGCTCCACGCCGGTGGCGGCGCCCACCTGGCGAGCGGCGTCCTCGACAAGCAGCAGGCATTCGACGTCGGCGTCGGCGGCTTCGTCGAGGTCGACGAGGACAGCGGCAACACCGCGGCGGCGTACGTCGACACCGCAGTGTTCGTCGAGCGCGATCACCAGACGCGGACGTCGCTCGGTGTACGCGGCGAGGTGCGGTGGACGGCCGACGCCGAGGGGGTGCAGAGGCGCGGTTACGGCGCCAAGCTGCGCGTCGAGCGCGAGATGTTCGGCACCACGAACAAGGGCTACTCGGAGTCGGCTCGCTGCGGTGCGTTCGCCGGCGCCGCGCGCGGCACCGGCGGCATCGGTGTGTTCGCGGAGGCCGGACCGGTGTGGATGCCCGAGCAACGCACCGCGTTCAGTGCGACCGCCGGCATCACGCTGCGCGTGCCGTCCACGATCGGCATCATCGTCGCCATCCCCGGCTGCCGCTGAGCTACCTGGCGCCGACGCTCATCACGACCAGATACTGCTCGATCAGCTCCTTCTGATGCGCGGTGATCTTCGAGCGCTCCGCCATGTCGGCGACGTGCTCCGGCCACTCCGTCGCCCGCGCGTCCTGCGGCAGCGGCGTGCGATGACAGCCGCCGTCGCCGCTGCACTTCTCGATCAGCAGCGTCCGCCCGCGCGTCAGCTCGTCGAGCGCGACGTTCGCGCGCTGCGCGTCGACCGCGGTGGCGTGCGGCGGCGGGTGAGAACAAGCGGCCACGACGGCGAACAGCATCCGGTACATCGCGTGCTCCTTACATCGAGATCGAGCCCTTGCGGAAGTCGGTCTTCCGCAGGTGCACGTTGATACACACCGGCCGGCCAGTCTTCGCGATCGCCTTGGCCTCCGCGAGCGTGGCGTCGACGCGCGCGGGATCCGAGAGCACCAGCCCGACGCCGCCGTAGCCCTCGGCCACCTTGTGATAATCGGTGCGCCGCAGATCGCAGCCGAGCGTGGTGCCGAGGATCTCGACCTGCTCGCGCGCGATCTGGGTCCACCCGGCGTCGTTGCCGATCACCGCGATCGGCGCGACGCCGTGCCGGACGTAGCTGTCGAACTCGGCGAGCGTGTACGCGCTCGAGCCATCGCCCCAGATCAACCAGACCTCGCGACCCGGCCGCACCAGCGCCGCGCCCAGCGCCATGCCGCCACCGACGCCGAGCGTGCCGAACACGCCGGGATCGAGCCACGACAGCGGCGCGCGTGGACGTACGATGTAGCTCGCGGTCGCCACGAAGTCGCCGCCGTCGACGACGAGCACCGCGTCGTCGGCCATCGCCTCTTCCATCCGCTGGAAGAAGTGCAGCGGATCGACGAGCTCGCCCTTCGGGGCGGCCTTGGCAGAGATCTCGTTGTCGCG
>JACCYD010000734.1 GCA_013696695.1 Deltaproteobacteria bacterium
GCATGCCCGGGCGCGCATCGAACGTCCTGAGGACGGCGGCCGTGAGCTTCTCGTCCGAAACCGTGCCGGTGCCGAACGTGTCGACCAGCATCGAGACCGGCTCGGCGACGCCGATCGCGTAGGCGAACTGCACCTCGCAACGGCGCGCGAGGCCCGCACCCACCACGTGCTTCGCGATGAAGCGCGCGTAGTACGCGGCCGAGCGATCGACCTTGCTCGGATCCTTGCCCGAGAACGCACCGCCACCATGGCGCGCCATGCCGCCGTAGGTGTCGACGATGATCTTGCGGCCGGTGAGGCCGGTGTCGCCCTGCGGGCCACCGATGACGAAGCGGCCCGTAGGGTTGACGTGGATCTTGGTCTTGTTCGAGATCAGCTTCGCCGGGACGATCGGCTTGATGACGTGCTCGCGGATCGCTTCCTCGATCGTCTTCAGCTTCACGTTCTCGTCGTGCTGCGTCGAGACGACGATCGCCTCGACGCCGGTGATCTCGCCGTTCTCGTAGCGGATCGAGACCTGGGTCTTGCCGTCGGGGCGGAGCCAGTCGATGCCCTTGGTCTTCTGCTTGCGGACCTGCGCGAGCCTGTACGCGAGCTGCTGCGCCATCTGGATTGGCAGTGGCATCAGCTCGGGCGTCTCGTCGCAAGCGTAGCCGAACATCAGGCCTTGATCGCCCGCGCCCTGCCTCGCGGGATCGCCGCCGTGATCGACACCCTGGGCGATGTCGGGCGATTGGTGCTCGACCGCCACCATCACCGCGCAGGTATCGGCATCGAAGCCCATCTCGGAGCTGGTGAAGCCGATCTCGCGCACCGTGTTGCGCACGATCTTCTGGAAGTCGAGCGTGGCCTTCGTGGTGATCTCACCGGCGACCAGCACGAACCCTGTCTTTGCGACGGTCTCGCAGGCGACGCGGCTCATCGGGTCGACCGCGAGGCAGGCGTCGAGGACAGCGTCCGACACCTGATCGCACAACTTGTCGGGATGACCTTCGGTGACAGATTCGGAGGAGAAGAGGTAACTGGCCATGAGTGGCGGGACTATTCAGCGACGGAAGTCCGCTGTCAACGACGGAACGCGCTACGATACCGACGATGCGGCTGTTGATAGTCGCGGTGATCTTAGCGGCATGCGGTGGCAAACCGCCGATCCCGAAACGCCTGGTCGTCGAGGGCGACGTCGGGTCGTGGAAGTTCCGCCGGTTCCAGGGCCCACTCCTGGATATCGAGGTGTGGGTCGATGGGAACAAGGGGGAGGCCTACAGCGCGAGTTACATCACGGCGTCATCCGAGAAGGTCGGACACATCGCCGACAAGGACCTCGTCAACGTCACCGTGACCAAGTACGAGCGCCAGGACGGGGTCGTCCGCGAGACCGTCCGCCTGGTCCGCCGGCTCGCCGCCGAGAAGGGCTACCAGGTCGACGAGAAGAAGCTGAAGGGCGTCCGCGCTCTCAGGATCACGGGGCCGAGCGAAACGTGGGTCATGTGGCCGTCGGGCAATTACGTCGTCAAGGTCGGCGGCCAGGGGCGCGAGAACGTGCCCGATTCGATGGTCGCGAGCTACGGCGATCGCTATCCGTCGCAGCTGCCGGGTGGCTCTCTCGAGGGGCCGTTGCCTCCGGGCCCGGACAAGCCGAAGGTCGAGGACAAGGAGCCCTACGACTCGAAGAACCCCAAGCCCGACCTGGACAAATACGACCCGAACAACGTGAAGATCCCGGAGCGGGAGGTCGATGTACTGCCGCCGGCCGACGAGAAGATCGATCCGAAGAAAGCACCGAAGAAGAAGAAGAAGTGACGTTGCTCAAGATCCTGCGTGCCGGCAGCCGCGAAGCCGCGGCGCTCCTCGATCGATCGACCCGGATGGCGGGCGACATCGATAGCCAGGTCGCGGCGATCCTCGACGACGTTCGCCGGCGCGGCGATGAAGCGGTGCAGGAGTACACCGAGCGGTTCGACAAGCGCGCGCCGGAGGGTGGCACCTACGAGCTGATGCCCGATCGCTGGGACGCGCTGGCGGACCAGGTCGCTCCGGCGGTCGCTGCGGCGCTCGAGCTTGCCGCGGTCCGGATCCGCGCATTTCACGAGCGCCAGACCTCTGTGGATGTCGACGTCACGCTCGACGGCGTTCGTCTCGAGCTTCGCGTCTCACCGCTCGCATGCGTCGGGCTCTACGTCCCGGGCGGCACGGCGCGCTATCCCTCGAGCGTGTTGATGACCGCGATCCCGGCGGTGGTGGCCGGCGTCGGCGAGCTGGTGATGGTGACGCCGGGTGCGTCGGCCGAGACGGCGCTCGCCGCGAAGATCGCCGGTGTCGATCGGATCTTCGAGCTCGGTGGTGCGCAGGCGGTCGCCGCACTCGCCTACGGCACCAGGACGATCCCGCGCGTCGACAAGATCGTCGGGCCGGGCAA
>JACCYD010001316.1 GCA_013696695.1 Deltaproteobacteria bacterium
CGTCGTGAAGAACGGCTCGAACACGCGCGCCATGGACTCGTCGGAGATCCCGGGGCCGTGATCGTCGATGTGAAGCCACACGCTGCGATCGAGAAGCTCCCAGGTCACCTCGACCGTCGGTGAGGCGGCATCCGGATCGCGGGCAGCCTCGACCGCGTTGGTCAGCAAGTTCAGGGCGATCTGGCGGACCTTGCCCTCGTCGGCAACGATCGGAGGAACGTCGTTGTCGCGGAACCGGATCTCGATGCCGTTGGCTCCCCCGGTCTCCTCGAGCCGCGCCACCGCTTCGCGGGCCACCTCTCCGAGCGCCACATCGCTGGCGTTCAGCCGGACCGGCCGCGACAGATCGAGGAGACCCGCGACGATCGCGAGTGACTGCCGCACCTCATCCTCGATGATGCGTAGCTCGTCGCGATCGGCGAGTGCCGGCTCGCGGCGCAGAAACGTCAGGTAGCCGAGGATGATCCCGAGTGGATTGTTGATCTCGTGCGCCACACCCGAGGCGACCTGGCCGATCGAGGCGAGACGGTGCGCCTTGATGAGCTCGCCCTGGTGTTGCTTCAGATCCGCCGCCATCTGATCGATGCCGCGTGCGAGCTCGGCGAGCTCGTCGTCTCCCGGCATGCCGATCCGCGCATCGAGATCGCCCGCGCCGATCCGCGCGGCTTGCGCGCGTAGCGTGGCGACCGGGCGCGAGATCGAGCGCATGAGGTAAACGCCAACCGCTGCGGCGGCCGCGATCGCCAGACCGAAGCAGATCAGCACGGCGATCATCGCGGTGCTGCGAATCCGCTCGGCGTCCCCGCGCGACGCGTCGCTCTCGTTCTCGAGTGACCGATTGAGCTCGGTGTTCAGCACGACCACCTCCTGGACCGGGTGCTCGGTGCGTTCGTGGAGCTCGGAGGTCCGAGCCCGATCGTTGCGCTGGATCGCCGGCCACACCTCCTCGCGGAAGCGGCGATCGCTCTCGGCGACCAGTCGCGAGATTCGCTTGGCTTGCTCCGCGCCCTGGTGCCCGGCCACCTCGTGCTCGAGATGCTGGGTCGCGTGACGCGCCTCATCCGCGGTCTCGCGGTAGTGCTCGAGGTGCGAGGCGTCCCACGCGAGCATGGTGTGCGCTTGATGCATGTATTGCTCGCGTGCCATCGCTGCCGCGTGATGGCCAGCGTGCTTGGCTCGATCGAGACGTGCGACCTCGTCCTCTGCCGCACCGATCCGATCGAGCGAGAACACCATCACGACCAGCGCGAGTGCGAACAGCAAGAGCACGAGCCCGAAGGCCCCGACGATCCGTCGAGCCGTCGTGCGAATCCGCCGCTTGTGGTCGGCCACGACCGCTCATAGCACGAGCACGAGACCGCCTCCTGTGACCGATTCGGTCACAGTCGAGAATCGCCGACTCCGATCGGCTTGCGGCGGAGGCGGAGGGCGTTGCCGATCACCGACACCGACGACAGGCTCATCGCGAGCGCGGCGAGCATCGGCGACAGCAGCCAGCCTGTGAACGGATAGAACACGCCCGCGGCGATCGGGATGCCCGCGCGCGAGTGGCCGGACGTCGTGTGCGAGGCAGCGGCCGAGATCGATCCGGATCGCCGGCTCGATCCGTTGGCCGCGATGGTCCGGTCAGGCGAGTGCGACGAAGGCAGCTTCGGGATCGGCAGCAAACGCCGCAAGCTCCACATGGTGATCGCGCAGGAGCGCAGCGATAATCCCCGTCGAGCAGTTGCCGCGCCGGACCAGATCACCTTCGGCGGGTGTCCGAAGACCAGGCTCCGCTGGTGGAAGTCGCCATCCTTCGAGACGATTGTCAGCCCTTGGGCTGCAGCATACGCCCACACCGTCGCATCGTCGGCGGTCGCCAGGCCGGCGTCTCGCACGTGGACCGAGTTTGGCGATCGGCAAGCGCCGCCACCAGTCGCGGCGAGAGGTTCTGATCGAATAGCAGTCGCACGCGAGCGGGTGGTCCGATTACGCGGCGGGGATCGAGATCAGCTTGCGCTCACGGTCGGCTGCGAACGCAAGACACGCTCGAATGTCCTCGTGTGTGAGATCCGGAAAGTCCGCGAGGATCTGCTCCTCGGACATTTCCGATGCGAGGTAGTCGAGAACGTCATAGACGGTGATCCGCATCCCGCGAATGCAGGGCTTTCCACCCATCTTGCCGGGCTCGATGGTGATCAGGCGTTGGTAGTCCACACGTCAAGCCTAGGTGCGGCACGCGGAATGGTCAAGTCGGCCGAAGGATACGAGTCACGGACGGTGCCACGTGGTGCCGACGGCTCGCGACCCTGATTCCCCCGCGCCGCGTCACACCACGCGGTTTCACGGCGTGTTGTCCTCGCAACCGACCCAGCTGATGGCCTGGACGACCGGCTCACCTCAACCGATCTCGGGCTACGTTCCGGCGATCGGCTTGCGGCGGAGGCGCAGTGCGTTGCCGATCACCGACACCGACGACAGGCTCATCGCGAGCGCGGCGAGCATCGGCGACAGCAGCCAGCCTGTGAACGGATAGAACACGCCCGCGGCGATCGGGATGCCCGCGGCGTTGTAGACGAACGCGAAGAACAAGTTCTGCTTGATGTTCGACATCGTCGCCCGCGACAACGCTCGTGCCCGTACGATGCCGCGCAGGTCGCCCTTGACGAGCGTGACGTGCGCGCTCTCCATCGCGACGTCGGTGCCGGTGCCCATCGCGATGCCGACGTCCGCGAGCGCGAGCGCGGGCGCGTCGTTGATGCCGTCGCCGGCCATCGCGACCTTGCGGCCCTCCGCCTTGAACCGCTTCACGTGCTCGGCCTTCTGATCCGGCAGCACTTCGGCGACGACCTCGTCGATGCCGAGCTTCTTGGCGACCGCGCTCGCCGTGGTCTTGCTGTCTCCGGTCATCATCACGATGCGCAGGCCCTCTGCCTTCAGCGCGCGGATCGCATCGGGCGTGCTGTTCTTGATCGGATCGGCGACGCCGACGAGACCGCCGAGCTTGCCGTCGACCGCGACGAACATGACGGTCTGGCCATCGCCGCGCAGCACCTCGGCTCGCTCGACGAGCGAGCCCGCGTCCACACCGTCCGCATCCATCATCGCGCGATTGCCGAGCGCGACGCGCTTGCCGTCGACGGTCCCGCGCACGCCCTTGCCGGTGACCGACTCGAAGTCCGCCACCTCGGCGAGCGTCACGCCGCGCCCCTTCGCACCGCCGACGATCGCCGCGGCGAGGGGATGCTCGCTCGCCCGCTCGAGGCTGGCGGCGAGGCGCAGCAGCGTGGCTTCGTCGTGACCCTCGGTGGGCACCACCGCGACGAGGCGCGGCTTGCCTTCGGTCAGCGTTCCCGTCTTGTCGATGACCAGCGTATCGACCGAGCGCATCACCTCGATCGCCTCGGCGTTGCGGAACAGCACGCCCAGCGAGGCGCCCCGC
>JACCYD010001354.1 GCA_013696695.1 Deltaproteobacteria bacterium
GCGGGAGGTCGACGCCCTGCGCACCGGCGTCGTCGGCACGCGCCCACAGCGGACCGGGCTTGAAGCCATCGGGAACGCGAACCCAGACGACGCCGAGCTCGGCGGCCGCCTCGAGCCGGAACCTGCCATCCGCTCCGGTGCGTACCGAGGTCGTGCGATCGAGCGTGACGACGACGTTCGCGACGCCGGGCTCGTCGTGCTGGCGGATCCGATCGCGGTTGCGATCGAGGAACACCCTGCCGGTCACGGAAGCCGCGCAGCCGGCCAGATGGCCCACTGCGAGAACGATCCACAGCCAGCGCACCCCTCATAGTAGCAAGCCGGCTATGGCAAGGGCACGACGAACCTGCCGCGCCGCCAGCGCCGGTCTCCGTCGGCATCGACCAGGATCGGGCTGACGATCGCGAACGGCGTCACACTTCGCTTGCGATCGTAGTGATACGAGCCGGTAACTTCTCGCGGCAGCGGCCGGTCGCCGTCGACGGTGACGCCGATCCAGGTGTCTCGTTTGGGGAGCTCGATGCTGCCGGACCACCGGAACGTGCGCTGGCGAGGCACGTCGATCGTCTGAACCAGCTCGGGCCCGGTCTTGCCGCCGATCGTGATGCGGAGCTTCTCGGGGCGGACGAACAACGTTTGCTCGACGGTGATGTCGAGCCACGCCGTGCCGTTCGCCTGGACCGAACCGCCGGGACCGACCGCCGGCTCGCCCTTCGCCGGCGACACCTCGACGTCGAGCCACGGTCCGTTGGTGGCCACCACGCGCCGGCGCTTGATCGCCGTGACGAACGCGTCGCGATCGAACGGCTTCGTCCGCGGCTCGTCGACGTAGACATACGTCCGCGCGCTGCCGTCGAGGATCCAGTTGAGATCGTGGGTGTCGCTGTTGCCGAGCGGTGCGACCACGAACCCGTGATCGACCAACGTGTAGTAATCGCGGACGCATTCGTCGAGCCGGCGATCCGACGGCACGTTGAACGACGTGTGCCCCGCGATCACCTCGATCGCGTCGAACGACAGCGGGAACGGCGGCGGCCACTTGATGCCGTCCCACTCGGTCGCGTCGAACAGCGCGGCCGAGCGCAACCGCGGATGGTTGAGCTGGACGATGCCGTCGGGCACCAGCTCGCGCGCCATCTTGAAGAACTCGTCGTACGACGCCGCGTTGAGCGCCTCGGTGGACGGGCTCCCGTTGTTGGGCTTGTTGCGATCGACCGTCACCGGATAGACGCCGGCGTGCAGCAGGTCGGCCGACAGCTCGTTCGAGGGCAGCGAGGTGACGACGTCCTGGAGTTTCAGGGCCGCGATGTCGTCGGCAAGATCGCCGTTGGTGTTGTGATCCGACAGCGCGATCACCTGCACGCCGGCGGCCGCCTGCGCGACCACGCGCTGTGGATTCGGCACGTGGGAATCGTCGGAGGCGCGCGCGTGAACATGAAGGTCCGCGGCGAGCGTGCCGTGCGGCGTCCACGCGCGATCGAGCGCGATCGAGAGCTCGACCCGACCGCGGTTTGCCGATAGATCGACGGTGCCGTACCACAGCTCGTATTCGATGCCGCGCCACGCCATCACCTTGTAGATGCCGTACGGAATCGCGGGGGATGGGATGCATGGATCGACCCCGACCGGCACCTCGCCGACGCCGCGTCCGAGGATCAGGCCGTCCCACGAGCCGACGACATCGGGCGCGATCTCGCAGGCCGCGCCGCCCTGGCGCTCGCCCCAGATGTCGATCGATCCCATGCGCAGCGGCGCCTCGTTCGCGTACAGCAGCACGCGGGCCGCCACGGGCACGCCGCGATCGGTGACGCGCACGACGAGCGTGGTTGTCGATCGCGGCGGGGCATCGATCGGTGGCGGAGCGTCGACGATCAACGCACCGCGCCCGTGCGGCCACACGGCGTACGCGAGCATACCCGCGGCAACGAGCACGCTCACCGCGAGCAGCACCCGGCGCAGGGCTACGCTCACCGCAGCCGGAACTCGGCGCCGGCAGAGATCGCCAGGCCGAGCTGCGGCTCGGTATCGAGCCCCCTGCCGAACTTGCCGAAGCCGACGTTGAGATCCGCGAGCCCGACCAGCGCGACGCCGCCTCCGACATTCGCGCGGATGCCGCCGCCGACGTGCAGCGGGAACGCGACGCCGGAGACATCGTCGTCCTTGAACCGGGTGTACGAGATGCCCACGCCGGCGCGTGCGAACGGCCGGAACGCGCCGTGCGCCGCGAACATCCGGCGCACGCCAGCAGACAGCTCGACCGCCGATCCATGGGCGACGCCGTGATCGCACGACAACGCGTAGTCGTTCATGCGGTCACGGAAACAACCGGCGTCTCCACTACCGAACGTGAACGCGGCAGAGCCGTCGAACCAATCCTTCGAGGACAGCTGATAGAGGTAGTGCC
>JACCYD010001357.1 GCA_013696695.1 Deltaproteobacteria bacterium
ACACTCGGCGGCCGCGGCCGAGGCGTCGGGCGTGAGTGGTGGTGGTGCTTCGGCGGCATCTGGCGTTGCGACGACGTGATTCACGTGGACGCTGCCCGGACCGACGCTGGCATCGGCGGTCACGATCACCGCCTTCGTGCTGCTAGTGCCACCGGCGAACGCGATCACGAGCGCGATGCCGATCGCGACCGCGAGCCCGGCGCTGACCACGATCACGATCAAGCGGCGGCGTCGAGCGACCTCGACAAGCGAGGTCGAATCGCCGACCGGGAACGATCCGGACCCGGCGAGATTTCCGATCTCTCCCGACTCGCGGAAGAACCCGACGCCACCGTCGGTGACGAGCCGCGGCTCGGAGGCCGACGGCAACGAAGCGAGCTCCGCCGGGGACGGTGCGTTGGCGCCGTCAAACACCCCACTCGTTGACGGGATCGGCGTGCTGCGCGTCGGCGGCATCGGCGTCGGCCGCGAGGTCATCTCGTACCTCGGCACCGAGCCCGGAATCGGCGTCGCGAGCCGCGCGTGCTGGGGTGGATCGCTGGGCGGCTGCGGCACCTCGAACAACGCCGACAGCGTCGCGGACGGAGGCGCGCCGAAATTCGGATCGACGATTGGCCCATCCATCAGCGTCGGATCGATCTGGACCTTCGGCTCCGCGCTCGCCGTCACGGGCTCCGCCGCCGGCATCGCAGCGGTCTCCTTGACGATCGATCGCGCGACCGGAGCGAGCTCGGGTGGGGTCTCGACGATGGCTCTCGGCTTGGCGATCTTGGCCTTGAGCTTCGGCTTCTCCTCCAACGCCTCGTCCGGCAGCTTCGCGATGTCGGCGCGCGATGGTTCCGACCAGCCATCCGGAGATCCGTCATCGAGCTGGATCGTCCAGTCGCCGGTGACGCGCGTCGGCGCCTTTGGCTTGAGGTCGATCTCGACCTGTGGAACGGGCTCGAGCTCGTTGGTTGGAACGGGATTGCGCGGCTCGATCGTCGGGCCCGCGGCGCCGGTGGTGATCGTCCAGTCGCCGCTCGGGGTCGCTTCCTCGATCGTCGGCTTGCGACCGGCGGCCGCGGCCACCGGTGGCGGCAACGCATCCGACGGCTGTTCGGTGACCGAGGTGTCGAAGTCCTCGATCGCGACCGGTGCACCATCGGCGAGATCTTGATGCACGCCGGGCATGGTCTCTGCTGGCAGCACCAGCGCTCCGCGTGGGATCACCGCGACGCCGAGCGAAGTTGCGCGGCCGACCGGCCCGGGCGCGACTGGAATTCCGGTGAGGTCGGTGGGCTCGTCGAGATCCGGCGCGACGATCGCCGGCTTCGCCTCGGCCACGATCGGTGGCGCGGGTGTCAACGGAGGCATCTCCACCGTGTCCATCACCGGCGGCCGGCTATCGCGCATCGTCATCAACAGATCGTCGGGCAGCTTCCGCTTCGCCCCGCGCACTGGCTCCGCCGGGGCTCGAGCTGCAACCTTCGCGGGCGCGACCCCGCGTTGAGTCATCAGCAGTTGATCCTTCGCCGACGCGGCCATCGGCGTCGGCGCCGGCGCGTTACTGGTCGTGATCGTCGCGGTGGGGCCGTTCGGCGGCGGTGGCACCGCGGCCATCTGGGTGGGCGTCATCGTGCCGGCGACCAGATCGGGCGGCATGACCGCGGACATCTCGGTCGGCGTCAGCGTGACCGCAGTCATCGACGTCGGGGTGACGCCGACAGCTGCCATCGTCGTCGGGGTGAGGCTGACCGCGTTCATGATCTGCGCGGTCGATCCTGCAGGCGCCGTCATCTGCGTCGTGCGCGCTTCGAGGGGAGCGCGCATCTCGGACCGCAGGTCGGCGAGCGAGACCGCCGGCATCGTCGCGCTGAAGCCGCCCGGCGCCGTTGCCATGGGACCGCTCGGCTGTTTGGGGAGCGGCGACAGCGACGGCATCGGCGGAGGCACGCTCGGCGTCTTCGGGCGCACCACCGGTTGTTGACCGCTCGGTGTCCTCGGCCTCAGCTCTGGCGGAGTGCTCGGCGTTTTCGGGCGCGGGGTGCCGACGGGGAGGACCGACGGCATCACGAACTTGGGACCAGCTTTCGGCGGTGCCCCGAGCTTCTCGAGTTGCACGAGGTCGCCGATCGCCACGCACTCGGCGAGGGTGATGCTGGCGTCCATCCGCGCCGACGGAGCAGGCGGCACCGGGCGCGGCGTCGCCGGTAGCTCCGCGATTCGCGGCGACACGCTCGGCGCGGGAGGCTTGGCGACCAGGCGCGCCTTCTCGAGCTCGATCAGCACGGTCTTGCTGTCGTCGTCGAGGTCGCCAAACCGGATCGTCATGCCGACCCGACCGTGGATCACCGACGGCGTCATTGTTGGCCCGCTCGTTCTCGACGAGCTCGTCACTTCGCCGTCGCCTTCGATCAACACTCCGCCGCCACGCAGGGTCACCGCGAAGCGGCCGCGACGCCCGG
>JACCYD010001362.1 GCA_013696695.1 Deltaproteobacteria bacterium
ACGTACAACGAGCGACGCGGCTCGAGCGGAAGGCGTGCGACGACATCGAGCAAGTGCGCCCCGCGACTCCGACCCGTGGCGAGAAAGCGGCCGAGGAAGCGCACGGCGACGAATGCCGCGATGCACACCGCACCGAGCACCAGCAGGCTGGTCACCAGCAGATCGCCATAACTCGCCGCCTCGCCACTAACCGGCATGCGCGCGTCTTAACGCGGCACTCTGACACTCAGCACGCGTAACCAACCCCCACCGACACTCCTGCACCCACCAGCATCTCCTCCGGCGGCCACCTTCCAGCGTGCCGAATTCAACAGCGACGCGCGGCGCGACGACGACATCGCTGACGCGATCATCGCGGCTTCGCGCTCAGTGCTTTGCAACTTGGCGCGCCGCAGCCCCGCATCACGCCACCTAACGCGCAAACACGCAGCCGCGCGGTGTACCTGCGTCTTCGACACCGAGGCGATACCCTGATACTTGCCGTCGCTCAGCACCCTTGAAACGCCAACGCTACTCTCGACCTGACCGTGGAGATCGATCGCCTACTCCCGAGCCTCACGCCATCATCGAGCATCAACCCGAGGTAGCCGACGCTCTCGATTCCGGCGGTGCCACCGCTCGACGCGTAGCCCGGCGTTCGCTCCGATGCCGTTTCCACGATCGAGTCGGTCGAATCGCAGCGGTACTCGTGGCAGCGGCGACCACGAACGCGGCGATCGAGCAGGTCTTTCGTGTGGTAGCGCAATGGTCGGACCACCATGTACGCCATTGTAATCTGTCCGCTAGATCCCTGATAGCACCTGACGTTACGCCGTTCGCGCAGCAGATCTGACACAGCTGTCGCCGTTCCCGGCGCGTTGCGCCTTCCGGTGGAGGCTGACGTCCCATTTCACCCGCACATTTCTCACGCAACACTCGATCGATTCGATCGACAGGCGCGCACATGTTGATCGACCATTGCCTGATGTGGTGGCGTTTTGTTCTGGTGTCTGTGGCGTTGGCCTTCGGGTGCACGAAGCCAAACCCACTCTCCTGTGCCGATGGCACGTGTACTGATCCGACGCTTCCGTTCTGCGATGTGAACGGTGAAGTCGAAGGTCAAGCGGGCACGTGCATCGCGGTCGCCTGCGAACCAGGCACTTTCCAGGCATGCCGCGGCGATCTCGCGATCACGTGCAACATCGCAGGCAGCGACTTCGATCTGCTCCAGTGCGCTCGCGGTTGCGACGACGCGCTCGGCGGCTGCAATGCGTGCACTGCTCACGCACAGTGCCCGTCAAGAATCTGCAAGCCGGACGGTGCGTGCGCAGCGGAGAACGAGATCACGTATGCCGAGGCGGCTGGGGCTTCAGTCTCGGATTGCACGGTGGACAGTCCGTGCACGCTCGAGCGCGCGTTGGAACTCCCTGCGCCCTCGGCTGGCCAATTCATACTCGTTGGTGCAGGGGTTCATCAATCGGCCAGGCCGTACCTGATCACAGGGCGACGCACGATCGTGGGAGTCGATGCGGTCCAGACGGTAGTGAAAGGCTTGGTCGCGGGTTCCGTTGTGCTGATCGAAGCCGGCGCGACGGTGTCGTTAGAGCAGGTTCAAATCACTGGAGGAATCTTCGATGGCACCATCGGGGACGGAAAGGGCGTCGAGTGCCCATTGATGCCGTTAGGCCCTCGCGTACTCAGGGTCGTCGACGCAGCAATCTCGGACAACGAGGAACACGGACTCTTCGCTAACGGGTGCACTGTCGACTTGTTGCGCTCGAGATTCGAACGCAACGGGTTTGCTGGCGCCGAGATCAATATTGGGAACGTGATAGTGGACAGATGTTCTTTTTCGTCGAACGGACAGGCTGGACTCCATGTCGCGCCCTCGTCCGACGTTACCGTGACGAACTCGTTAATGTACCGGAATGCAACGGGCGCATTCCTGTTTCCCGGGACCAACTCGACGATCTTTGACTTCAACACCATTGTGGACAACGGAGTTGGTCTCGACTGTGCCTCAGCACAACCAGCCAACAATCTCATCGCCCGTAACGACACCAATACAACCGGCACTGCTGGTGGACCCGCGTGCACGCATCCGGGTTCCCTGATCACCGCCGATATTGCGCCGATCAAGTTCAAGTCACCTGACGTAGAACCGTTCGACTATCACCTCAGCGCCGGCAGCACCGCCATCGACGCCGCGTTGGATTCCTCGCTGGATCATGACTTCGATGGCGAACCTCGGCCAAGCGCAGCGTCCCGCGATATCGGCGCTGATGAGGCACACTAGTCGGTCGGTCGTTTTTGTCTGGTGCGCGACAGCTCGTCGGCACACGCAAAAACGCCGCCCTAGAGCGACGTTTTCGAAATTCAGTTCAAGTCGCGATTCAGTTCAAGTCGCAACCAACCGCGATGGCGATGTCGAGAGCTGAACGCGGGTTGATCGTACGAACGTTGTCTTGAACCTGAACGTGCATGACGCCAGTCACGCTGAAGCAGGCGCCAACAGTCGGCTTGGTGAAGTTGAACGACTCGTTATCCATGATCAGGATGTTGTCGTCGTTGTCCTTGAGCTCGACCTTGCCTGCACCCGAATCGTCATCGGTGACCCTGACTACGTCGGCTTTGACGAGGACGCCTTCCCACGGCTCACCGGTGGCGCCGATGTTTCCGAGGATGGCGGCACTCACGACCGCAGGGGTGACGGTGACATCAGCGCCAGTTCCGTCAGTGACGATCGGATTCACGATCTCGGTGACCTTGTCGCCGACCTCCGGCATGCCGAGATCGAACTCGTCGATGGACCCGACCACGTTGACGCGCGCGCCGATCGTGACGAACGCCGGGATCGCCTGATCGCGCAGGAAGACGAAGACGCCGTTGTGCTCGGCGCCGGCCGCCGCGTCCTGAACCCAGAAACCCTTCGAGGTCATGTCAGTGTTGTCGATCGCGTCGATCGCGGTCACCACGACGTTCGTCAGGCTCGCGAGCTCCGGGATCGTGGCCGAGGACTGGAGCGCGACGATGGTCTCCGACAGCGGATTGCAATTTGTGCCGCCGGCGACGAGGTCAGCCGCCGAGCGCGGCGCGATGATGTAGTTGAAGAAGAAGTCAGCGACGCCGGTGATCGACTCGTAGCAGGTGCCGAAGACCGCCGTGTCCGGCAGCTCGACGAGCACCGATTGCACGCGACCGAAGCCGGTGATCCGGAACTCGGTCGAGTCCGGCCCGGGGTTGCTGCCGAACGTGCCGACGTCCTCGAGCTGGCGCGCGTTGATGACCTTGATCAGGACGCCTTCGAATTTCTCCCACGCGGCGTCTCGCTCTAGAGCCGTCGGCAGAGCCGCGATCGCCTTCGCGTCGACCGTGGCCGGCGCCGGCACGGTGCCGGTGCCTACCTTGGTGACGACCATCGAGCCCTGGCTCTCGCCGATCACCTCGGTGATGCTCGCGCCGTTGTCGAACACGATGGGACCGCACGGAGCGGCCTCGTTACAGGCCTCGTGCTTGATCGCGCCGCTGATGTTGACGATGTCGCCGGGCACGAGGGCCGCGACCTGATCTAGCGAAGCGCCGAATACCTTGACGCCCGAGAACTCACCACCGCCCGGCTCGGAAACAAAGAACTCGCCCGTGCGGCTACCGAACGCGTCGATCGCCGTGACGATCACGCCGTTGAGCTCGATCACGGTGCCCGACGCCATCGCATCGCTTTGCACTTCCTGAATCGTCACGTCGCCACCGATCGGCGGGCCGTCCGGATCCGGCGTGTCGTCGCCATCATCCCCACCACCACCGCGGCAGGCGACGAGGGACAGACCGAGAAACACGAGGTGAGTGAGGCGCATGAAAACTCCAGTGAAGGCGATAGAAGGTTCGGCGGTCGAACGGGATGCAGGTGTATAGCCAACCGCGTCGTCGACGTATGCGTCAGCCATCACAGACGATCACGGAATCGTCGACCGCCGATCCCAGTGGCTGGTCCGGTTGCCACGGCGTCTGGAATGGCCGCAACCTGCGGACATTACGTTGCGATCTCGCCATTTCGAGGTCGCAATCCCGGCCCAATCGGCAGCCGGCTGAGATGCCTTCACGCCGCACTGCAACCATCGTTTTGTCGGCTGTCGTACGCCTGTTTCTCCTCGACAAAGCGCCGTAAATCAAACGCGCGACATCGGCCGCGCTGGGCCGATCAACATCGGCGAAATCAAGTGGGCCGACCGCGGCGGTAACGGCCGATCGACATCGGCGAATCTAGTGGCCTCGATCGATCGCGGGCCGATCGACATCGGCGAATCAAGTGGCCGCGATCGCGGCCGGCGCGGATCGGCCGATCGACATCGGCGGAATCAAGGAGCCGATACCGCTGCGCGATGAACATCGCGGGCCGCCGATCGAAATCTGCGAAATCAAGTGGCCGTGATCGCGGGCCGCGGTACCCGCCCATCGACATCTGCGAAATCAAGTGGCCGCGATCGCGGCCGGCGCGAATCGACATTGGCGAAATCAAGTGGCGCGATTGCGGGCCACGAGGCCGCGGCTGAGGCCGGCTGCGCGGCCTGGGCCGTCAGTGCGTCAGCTTCCAGAGCATCGCGCGTACGCGATCGAGCGGCACATCGACGGCCGCGAAGTCGGCCGCGGTGATGATGCCCCGCGCTCGCGCGATTCGCAGCGCCGTCGTGAGCTCGGCGGCACTGCCTGCAGC
>JACCYD010001412.1 GCA_013696695.1 Deltaproteobacteria bacterium
GCGCCGGCTCGCTCGGGGTCACAGGTCTCGCGACGGGCCCTGAATTCGACGAGCTACCGCAACCGGCGATCACGAGGATTGCAAGGAGTGTCTTCACGAACATCTCGGTCGGAAACACGTGTACCGACGCCACAAGATTTGTCAATTCAGCCCGACGTCCGCAAGAAGTGACGGGAACGTCCATGGTGCCGGACTTCGCGGCGTCATTCGCGGGCGTGATCGAATGATGTCGCCGTGATGTCGGCGCACCTACCGGGTAGCCGTACAACGGGAAGGCCGTCGCCTGGGGGACTCATGAGACTCGCTTCGCTCCTGCTCGTACTGTCGACTGTCACGCCTGCGCTCGCCGACGACTCGCTCGTGGCGACGCGGCCCGCGAAGACACTTGCCATCGACGGGGTGGCAGTCCTGCCGCTCGGCGACTACGCGGACGCTGCGTCGCTCGGCGCGGGCGCGTTCGTCCGCCTCGAGGTCCCGCTCGGCACCGGATTCCTCATCGGCCGAGTCGGCGTGATCGGGCACTCCGTGAACCAGATGGCAGTCACCAGCCTGACGCTGGTCCCGGTGCTCGTCGGGTATCGCCAGCCCGTCGGCACCGGTGGCGCGTATGTCGCGGGAGAGCTCGGGATCACGTTCGGCTATGCGACGGCCGACACTCGGTTCGGCAACCTCAGCGACACCGACAGCGAGCTCGGCTTCATGCTCGGCGCCGGATGGCGCCGCGGTCCACTCGATCTCCGTGCCAGCCTGTTCGCACCGGATGCCGATGACGTCCATGGGTTCATGGCGTCGCTCGGCTACGACTTTGCCTCGCTCTAGCAGTCGAAGATGGAGCACTGGCCCCATGGCACGAGCACCTGCGGACAACAATGGAGCGCGTCGCTCGGGCAATCCGCGTCGACGGTGCACGCGACATCCTTCGACTCGCAGCTCAGCGCGCACGCGGTGACGTCACCGCCGCCCTGCGCGTTGCAGCAGCGCTCGGCGGCCGCGCAGTCGTCCGTGCCGTCGCACAAGGCGCTGTTGCCGGGGCAAACCTCGGTCGCGAGGATGCAGCGGTTGCCGTTGATCACGTCCGCACAGCACATCTCGTCGGGGCCGCAGCTTGCGGTTCCGCAGTCGATGCCGGTCGGGGCCACGCGCCGGCAGCGTCCGGAGATACAGCTCTGGTCGAGCGGGCAGCCATGATCGGCATCGCACTTGAATGCCGTCCCGTCGAGGTCTGGCTCGCAGCCAGCCAGGATCACCATCACCAATGGGAGGCGATTCACGACGCCAACCTAACACGCCACCGTGCGAGGATCGGGTAATGGAACCGCCGAGGCTCCGCTGCGTGGTCGTCGTGCCCGGCGGACCGTCGCGTCGTGTTGGCTCGAACGGGATCCTGATCGGCCGCCAGGGCGATTGCGATATCGTCGCGGTCGATCCCGCGGTCAGCCGCCGCCATGCGCTCGTCCGGTTGACCAGCGAGGGCGCGGAGGTCGTGCCGCTCGGGCGCGCGCCGTTCGAGCTCAACGGCCTCGATAGCGACCAGGCCCGCGCGCTCGCGCATGGCGACGTGCTGCGTCTGCCCGGGCTCGAGCTCCACATCGAAATTGCGATCCCGCGACCGGAGCGCGACGCACCCGCAGGATTCGTGCTCGAGCGCGAGCGCGCGACCTCCGGTGGCTTCCGGATCTCGCACACGCCGTTCACGCTCGGCGGCGGCGACAGCGACGACTTGATCGTCAAGACCTGGCCCGCCGCCGCGCTGCGATTTCACCTCGCGCAAGGCGAGCTGTTCGTCGAGGTGCGCGAGGGCACCGCCGAGCGTTCGGGCCAGCTGATCGCCACCGACATGCTCGAACCAATGGTCGCCGGCGACACCATCTCGTACCGCGACGAGACCTTCACGATCTCCCCCGCACCCGGCCGGGTCGCGACGACGGCCGTCGGTGCCCGCACCGAGCTGCCCTCGCGTGTCGAGATCGAGATGCTGCCGCGTGGCGGGCGCGTGATCTTCACGGTCGGCGCGCGCGATCACGCGGTGTACTTGCCGGACCGGCGCTTCGACCTGATCAACGCCCTGCTCCGGCCACCCGCCGGCTATCAGCCCGGCGAGCTCATCCCCGACGACACCGTCCGCGCGATCGTGTGGCCTCGCAAACCGTCGGTGTCGCGCCAGGAGATCAACATGTTGATCAGCCGGTGCCGCCGCGACCTCGTCGACGTCGGCCTCGCCGGCCCGCGCTTGCTCGAGCGCGCTCCCGGTGGTGGGGCGACCCGGCTCGCGCTGGCGGCGAACGCGACGGTCGAGGTGCGCGCTTGAAATCAGGCGCGCCGAGCGAGCGCAACATCGGTCGCTACGAGGTGTTGATCGAGCTCGCTCGCGGCGGGATGGCAGAGCTGTGCCTCGGCCGGCTCCACGGCGCCGGCGGCTTCGCGAAGCTGGTCGCGATCAAGCGCATCCTCCCGCACCTCGCCGACGACGAGCAGTTCCGGGACATGTTCCTCGAAGAGGGCCGCATCGCCTCGCGACTGTCGCATCCCAACGTCTGCCAGGTGTTCGAGCTCGACAACTCCGATGGCGAGCTGTTCCTCGCGATGGAGTACCTCGACGGTGTCGGCTGGGATCAGTTGTTGGCCGCGACCAAGCTCGGCTCGCGGGCGGGCCCACCACTCGGCCTCGCCGCCGGCGTGCTCGCGCAAGCCGCCGAAGGTCTGCACTACGCGCACACGCTGCACGACGTCGAGGGCAACCCGACGCCCGTCGTCCACCGTGACGTGTCGCCGCAGAACCTGTTCGTCACGCTCGACGGCGTCTGCAAGGTGCTCGACTTCGGCGTCTCCAAGATGATGACCGACGGCCCGCGCACGAAGAGCGGCGTGGTCAAGGGCAAGCTGCCGTACATGGCGCCCGAACAGATCCGCGGCGAGTCGGTCGACGCGCGGACCGACGTGTTCTCGCTCGGCGTCTGCCTGTGGGAAGCGTTGGCCGGAGAGCGGCTCTACGATCGCTCGACCGACTTCCTGGTGTGGAAGGCGATCACCGAGGAAGACGCGCCACCGCTCGTCACGCGCTGGCCCGCCTGCCCGCCCGCGATCTCCGAGCTCGCTCGGCAAGCGCTCGCGCGCGATCCGGCGGCGCGGTTTGCGTCCGCGCGTGCATTCGCCGAAGCACTGCGCGACACGGTTCCGGCGATGGCGAGCTCCGCGCGGATCGGAGATGCCGTGCGAACGTCGTGCGGCGAGAAGATCGCGGCGCGATCGAAGCGGGTCGCGACCGCGATCAGCAGTCGCCGATCGGGGCCGATCGCAGATCTCGAGCCATCGTCGTCGGCCGCCGCGACGTTACAGAGTGGTCGCTCCGCGGCGCTCACGCTCGACGACAAGCCGCGGGTCACACGTGACGCCGAGGATGATCTGCGCGATCCAGCCGTGACGACCGACCTGCGGTCCGGATCGAAGGAGTCCGCCGACGTTCAGCTGCGCGACCACTCGGTGGTCGCCGATCGGGCGAGCGACGCGACGAGCGACGAGCTCGGCACCTCGCGATCGGTCGGTGTCGATGCGCAGCTGCAGGCGATCACGAGGCATCGCCGGCTCGGCCTGATCCTCGGTGGGCTCGCCGCCGCGGCCGTGATCGTGACGGTGATCGTCGTCGCGACACGATCGTCGCCGTCGCCGGCACCACAGTCGCCATCCCCAATTCCTCCGATCGCCACGCCCGAACCTCGCCCGGTCGCGACCCCTGACGCGGCGGTCGCGGTCGTCGAGCAAGTCGCGCCCGCCGACGCAGCGCCCGCGAAGCCCGATCGGAAGCCGCCCGACCCGAAGCCCGACCCCAAGAAGCCCGAGCCCAAGAAGCCCGAGCCCAAGAAGCTTGACCCCAAGAAGCCGACCCCAAGGCCAGATCCGAAGCTCGCGCCCGAGGTCCCTTTCGTCGCGTCGGAGCCTGGCTCCCTGAGCGTGGCGTCGGATCCGTATGCCGAGATCTTCATCGACGGCAAGCGACTCAACTACACTCCGCTGTTCCGCGTGGCGGTCCCAGCCGGCAAGCACACGCTCCGCGCCGTACGCAGTGACGGCAAGGAGCAGACGCTCGTGTTCGAGGTCGCACCAGGTAAGGAGCGCAATTTGGGGAAGCTCGCATGGTGAAAGCCGTCGTCATCGCCATCGTGCTCGCCGGTCTCGGCAGCGCCCGCGCCGACAGTCCGAAGCTCGCCGAGGCACGCGCCGCGATCGATCAGGTCCGCTACGACGACGCGCAGCGGCTGCTCGTCGACGCACTCGCTGCAGGCGGCCACTCACCGGAGGACGTGCGTCTGATCTATCAGCTCGCGGCGTCGACCGCGGTGGTCCTCGGTCAGCGCGAGCTCGGCGAGCAGTACTACCGTCGCTGGCTCGCACTCGATCCCGCCGCAAAGCTTCCCGACGGCTCGTCGCCCAAGCTCGCCGACGCGTTCGTCGCCGCGCAGGCGTACATGGCCGCGCACGGGCGACTGACGGTGAGGGCGAAGCCGCGCGGATCGCAGGTCGACGTGATCGTCGAATCGGATCCATTGCACATGGCCGCGGCCGCGAGCGCCGATGCGACACGCGTCGCGCTGGTCGATGGTCGGGCGACGCTGACAGCGACGAGGGCGATCGCGATCCTCGACGAGCGGGGCAACCAGCTGGTCGTGCTCGATGTGCCGGTCGAGCTCACCGGGCCAGCCACCTCTACAGGGCCGACCGTCGCGCCACGACCCGTGCGAGATGTGCTCCCACCGTCCCGGCCGCTGTCACGCCGGTGGACTACCTGGGCCGTGCCCTCCGCAGCATTCCTGCTCGCGGGCGCCATCCTCGGCACGCTCGCGATCACGCAGCAAGAAGACCTCGACGACGCGATCGGGGCGAGCGGCGAGCATTTTTTCTCCGAGATCGACGGCAACCACGACACGATCAAGCGCAACGCCACGATCGGCATTGCGCTCGGCAGCGTCGGTGCGGTGCTCGCGATCCCCGCCGCCGTGTTCTTCCTGCGCGGGCGCGGCCCGCAGCGGGGCCGGCTCTCGCTCCAGCCCGTCGTGCACTCGACCGGCATCGGCGTCGCCGGCGCGTTCTAAACGTCAGTCAGCGCGAGACCCGCTTAGTAGGACTTCGCCCAGATCACCCGCTGCGCGCTCGGCTGTCCCGTGAACGGGCACGTGCCGGGCGTGAACAGATCGTGCTTCAGGCCGTGCTGGCCCGTGGTGATCGACGCGAGCTTCCGCGCGGTCTGCAGGGCGTTGTCGTCGAGCGGGATGCAGCGCACGGTGACCTTGAGGTCATCCTTGATCTGCGCCTCGAGCTTGGGATCGCCGTTGAAGTGCGCGAGCGCGAAGCCGGCGTGGATCGGCGTGGGGTCGTTGGGGTTCTGCTTCGGCGGATCGGCGAAGAACGCGTAGAACTCGTCCTTGGTGTCGATCACTCGCGTGTGCTCGTCGCGATAGGCGACCGCGCGCGCGAGCAGCGCATCCTGGATCGATTGCAGGAGCGTGGCGACCGAGCCGACCAGCTCGCCGCGCTTGATGCCAACCGACTTCGCGCTCACTTGATCGCGGCGGCCGAGGAACACCGAGTCCGAATCGATGTCGCGCGGGCCGACCTCGAGCCACAGCGGCACGCCCTTCTTGATCCACTGCCACTTCTTCTCGCCGCCGTTGATGTCGCGAGCGTCGAGGTCGATGCGCAAGGGCGCGCCCGCGAAGGTGACGCCACGCAGCTCCTCGCGAAGCTTCGTGCAGTACTCGAGGACGCGATCGCGATCCTCGGGCTTGCGCGTGATCGGCAGGATGACGGCGTGCGAGGGCGCGAGGCGCGGCGGGCAGACCATGCCGTCGTCATCGGCGTGGGTCATGATCATGCCGCCGACCAGGCGCGTCGACACCCCCCACGACGTGGTCCACGCGTGGACGCGCGCGTTGGTCTCGTCGGAGAACTGGATGTTCGAGGCCTTCGCGAAGTTCTGGCCGAGGAAGTGCGAGGTGCCGGCCTGCAGCGCCTTGCGGTCCTGCATCATCGCCTCGATGCAGTAGGTGTCGACGGCGCCGGGGAACCGCTCGCCGATGGTCTTGAGGCCCTGGATGACCGGCATCGCCATCCAGTTCTCGGCGAAGTCGGCGTAGACGGCGAGCATGCGCATGGTCTCGTCGACGGCTTCCTTCGACGTGGCGTGCGCGGTGTGGCCCTCTTGCCAGAGGAACTCGGCGGTGCGCAGGAACAGGCGCGTGCGCATCTCCCACCGCACGACGTTCGCCCACTGATTGATCAGCAGCGGCAGGTCGCGATAGCTCTGGACCCACTTCGCGAACGACGCACCGATGATGGTCTCGGAGGTGGGGCGAACGACGAGCGGCTCCTCGAGCTCGCCGGCCGGGATCAGCTTGGTGACGCCGTTGACCTCGCGCGCCTCGAGGCGGTGGTGCGTGACGACCGCGCATTCCTTCGCGAAGCCCTCGACGTGCGCCGCTTCCTTCTCGAGGAACGACACCGGGATGAACAGCGGGAAGTACGCGTTGACGTGCCCCGTGGACTTGAACATGCCGTCGAGCACGCGCTGGATGTTTTCCCAGAGTGCGTAGCCCCACGGCTTGATCACCATGCAGCCCTTGACGTCGGAGTTCTCGGCGAGGTCCGCCGCCTTGATCACCTGCTGATACCACTCCTGGTAGTTATCGGCGCGGGTGGGTGTGACGGCCGTCTTGGGCTTGGATGACGGCTTGGCTTCTTGCTTGTGATTCGACATGGCAGTGCCTCGGGAGCCGAAGGCATACCATGCAGCCCGCGGTTAGCGACGGCGGCGGCGGCGCACGACGAGCCAGGCACCGACGAACACGAGCGGGAGCGCGTGGACCGGCGCGCCGGTGCTGCAGCGGTAATAGGAGTCGCGATCGGGCGAGCTGAAGAAACCTTCGCCGAGGAGGGCGATCGTCTCGCTGCTGGTCTCGGGCTTGCCAGACTCCTGGAAGTCGATGCTGATCTGCGCTTCCTTGGTGCCATCGGACTGCGGGAGCATCTGGACCGCGATCACGACCTCGCCGTTGCGCGGCAGCGTGAACGGCGGCAGCTGCTCGACACCGTTCGGCATGATCTGGATGATGTCGAAGTCGGGTGCGGACTCGCCATCGAGCAGGATCCCGGTGATGTCGATCGCATCCGCGGTGCAGTTGGTGAACGTGGTCGTCTTGGTCTCGCTGAAGCCGGTGACGACGACCTCGCGAAAGTTGAGCAACGGCGGGCTGACCGTGGTGCCCCCCTGGAGCACCTCGACGATCGTGGGAACCACGTAGGACGGTTCACTCGGCGAGTTGGTGGCGACCGTGATGGTGCCCTCGAACTTGCCGTCGGAGATCATCGGCCGCGCGAGGACGTCGATCGTGACCTCGGTCGGTGAGGAAACTTGCACGACCGGATCACCGGCAACCGTCGCCGTGAACGGAGCGGTCGCCGCCACGCCGTTCACCGAGTAGTCGGCGAAGACATTGGTGTTGTTGCCACCGGGTTGCATCTTGAACGAGCGCGTCTTCGCCTCGCCGATGCACAACCTGCCGAAGTCTAATTTCTCGGTCACGGGTACGTTCGAGACCACGTCGGCGATCGTCGCGTGTCCCATCCCGATGTCGATCAGCCGGTCGACCTCGCCGTCCACCGAGAGGG
>JACCYD010000750.1 GCA_013696695.1 Deltaproteobacteria bacterium
CGAGGCGCTCGCGGCCGGCGTGCCGGTGATCGCGTCGGCAGTCGGGGGGCTGTCCGCGCTGTCGGCGATCCGGCTCGTCCCCCCGGAGGATCCATGTGCGCTCGCCGCCGCCATCGATCGCACGCTCGCCGATCCACCCGCCGCCAGCTGGCTGCGCGCCGCCGTCGAGCACCTCGACTGGCAGCGCGTCGTCACGAACCTGAGTTGACCGCCGGCTAGTGGATGCGCCGGACACTTCGCGCATTCGCTACCGCACTGCGTAACGAGTTTCGCACCCTGGTCGGACCATCAGCCTCCGAAGTTGTCGTAACCGGTGACAATCACGTGTTCTTCGGTGGCCGTTCGTGCCAAGAATGACTGTCTCATGGCGGCACACTTGCTGCTTTATCCCAGCGCAATGACTGAAACGCCCCGGTTCGATGTCTCCGTCGTCCTGCCATTCGGCGATGACGAGGAGGCCGTCGGAATCGCGGTACGGCGCACCGCCGAGCACCTGCGCGGGTTGGGCCTGTCATTCGAGATCCTCGCCATCGACGAGGACTCCGGCGACAACTCCCATGCCGTGCTCGCGCTGCTGCGCGCCGAAGTTCCCGAGCTCCGCGTCACCCACGCTCCCGGTCGCGGACGCGGCGTCGACGTCGGCGCAGGTCGCGCACAAGGTGCGCTGATCCTGGTCGCCACGCCCGACGTGGCGAGTGCTTCGCTCGACGGTGCGGGCGATGCGTGTCGCCGCCTGCTCGCCGGTGAAGGCGATGCCGAGGTCGCGTTGACTCGCTACACCGTGGCGCATCGCGTGCGTTCGCTCGCAGCATTTCGTGGCGCGCGCCTGCTCGGCCCGGCGATGCATCGCCGCCTCGCCAAGCGGTTCCAGGTTCAGAATCTCTCGGTGCGACTCGCAGGCCCGTCGGGTGTCGCGGCGCGCTCCGTCGGTGGTCGGCTTCGCGCATTCGCTCGCAGCTGGCAATAACCGCCGTCGCGCACCGTCGCGCACCGTCGCCACAACGCTGACGTCGTCGAGGTGAGCGTGAACGTGGTGTCGACGATCGGGCACCTCTAGCGTGCCGCTGCTATAGTCGCCCGACATGGGCTTGGTCCTCGCGATCCTCGCGCTGGGGTTCCTGATCGTCGTGCACGAGGCAGGGCACTACGTGGTCGCGCGCTGGTGCAAGATGCGCGTCGAGCGCTTCAGCATCGGATTCGGTCCCGGCATCCTGAAGTACAAGGGCAAGGGCGGAACGGTGTTCCAGCTCGCGCCGCTGCCGTTCGGTGGCTTCGTCGAGATCCGCGGCATGAACATCGCCGAGGAGATCGATCCCGAAGATCTGCAGGCGTATCCGAATCGTCCCGCGTGGCAGCGGTTCATGACGATCCTCGCGGGGCCGGCCACCAATTACATCTCGGCGATCTTCCTCGCGGTCGCCCTCTACACCTGCCACGGCCAGCCGACGGACTCCTATTACATCGGCGAGCTCTCCGCCGGCTACGACGCTGCCGCTGCCGGCAAGCTCCAGCCCGGAGATCGGATCATCAAGGTCGATGGTGTGGCGATGTTCTCGCCCGGCAGCACCGCGCTGTCGGAGGTGATCAACAAGAAAAATGGCCTGCCCGTCGAGGTCACGGTGTTGCGCGGCTACATCCAGCAGCCGCCGATCAAGATCACGCCGAAGCTCGACGGCAGTGATCTCAAGCTCGAGCTCGTCGCCGGTGCCGCGACGCTGCCGGAACCCACGCGCACGACCATCTTTGGTGCGGCCTGCCGGATCGCGGCACTCGATCGAGGCGGCTTGCGCGTCGACGAGCGCGTCGTCCTCGATCTGCTGCGCCGCGGACTTGCCATCACCGACGCCATCGCCGACAAGCTCGAGGCCGATCACGCACTCGTGCGGAGCGAGAAGAATCGCCCGCATTTCAAGATCGGCGTCGGCCTGACCTACGACATCGTTCCGCTCGGCTTCATCGATGCGACGAAGGCTGCCTTCGTCTATCCGATCGAGCAGACCAAGCTCATCCTCGGCGGCTTTCGCGACATCTTCACCGGCAAGGAAGAGGTCGATGCGGGTGGTCCCGTGCGCATCGTCAGCGAGTTTCAGAACGCGTTCGATCGCGGTCTCCCCGAGGGGATCAAGCTGCTGATGATGCTCAGCGTGTACCTCGGGCTGTTCAACTTGTTCCCGCTGCCGGCACTCGACGGTGGTCGCCTGGTGTTTCTCGCCTACGAGATGATCACGCGGCGCCGCGCGAATCCGAAGATCGAGACCATGGTCCACATGGGCGGCATCATGGTGCTGATGGTGGTGATGATCTGGGTGACGCTCGGCGACGTCGGCCTGTTCTGAGCCGCTACGTTGGCCGCCGCCTGCACCTTCCGCCCTGCTTGATCTCTGTCGAGAGATCGTCGGCGCGCTAACGATTTACCCTCGAAGTCCGATCGCGCTCACGGTTTGCGCATGGTGCGCAGCAAAAGATTTTTTCAGCCGGAATTTCGGCTCGATCCGAGCGCTTCGCTGTGTTGCTGCGCCGCGGCAACTGGAAACAGAAATGCTCGTCGCTCGTACAGTGTCTAGACATGTCAGAGATGACGGGACCCGGAGCACCTGCAACGCAGATGTTCGACTTGTTCGCACCGGGCACCATGCTCGGGCGAAACGAGCTCCTCGCGACCATCGGCGAGGGCGGCATGGCCCGCGTGATCCTGGCGCGCCAGCGCGGCCCGATGGGCTTCGAGAAGGTCGTCGTCGTCAAGGTCATCCATCCCGACTTCGCGACCGACCGCGCCGCGGTCGGCATGCTGCTCGATGAAGCGCGCGTCGCCGCCCAGATCAGCCACCCGAACGTCGTGCAGACGTACGAGCTCGGGATCGAGGTCAACGGGCATCCCTACATCGTCATGGAGTATCTCGCCGGCGAGTCGCTCCAGCGGATCTTGAAGTCGGTGTCGATGGGCACCGCGTTCGATCCGCGCATCGCGGCGCGCATCGTCGCCGATACCTGCGATGGCCTCCACGCCGCACACGAGCTCACGGATCTCCACGGTCACAACCTCGGCCTGATCCATCGCGACGTGTCGCTCGGAAACATCGTCGTGCTCTACAACGGCTGCGTGAAGGTCGTCGACTTCGGCATCGTCAAGACGCGCGACCGAGTCAGCTCGACGACGCAACAGGGCCAGCTCAAGGGCAAGTACGCCTATATGTCGCCCGAGCAGATCCGCAACGAGCCGATGGATCGCCGCAGCGACGTGTTCTCGCTCGGCGTCGTGCTGTGGGAGTGCCTGTCGCTGCGCCGGTTGTTCCACGCCGATAACGTGCCCGGCATCCTCCTGCAGATCCTCGAGGCCAAGCGCATCGCGCCGTCGCACTTCCGTCCTGAGGTTCCGCGCGAGCTCGACGCGATCGCGCTCAAGGCGCTCGACGTCGATCCCGCGAAGCGGTTCCAGAACGCGCTCGAGATGAAGCGCGCACTCGAAGACGTGATCTGGCAGTCGCGTTGCGATGCTGGCGACGTTCGCAATTACATGACCGCGGTGTTCGGCGATCGCATGCGCAAGCGCCAGGCGCTGCTGTCGTCAGCCGCGCGCACGTCCGGCCCCGAGATCGAACCGAAGGACGCGACGTTCGATGACACCAGTGGTCTCCGTCCCGTGCCGCAGTTGCCGCGCCGCCTCGACCCACGCCGGGTCGAACGCAAGCGCAACTGGCTCGCGGGCGTCGTGCTCGGGGTCGGCGTGATGATCGGCGTCGGCGCCGGCATCCGATTGATCGCCGGCAGCTTCGGTCGCCCCAACATCGTCAACGCGAAGACGCTCGAGCCCGCAGCGCAAGAGCCGAAGCGCGTGCAACTGGAACCGGCTCCCGTTGCCGAGCCGGCGCCGCAGGTCACGAGCGTCAACGATCCGATGGACGATGCGATGCCGACGATGAAGTCGAGGCTGCGTCCCGAGCACCTCGAGCCGGTGTTCGCCGACGATCCGCCGAAGGATGCGAAGAAAGATCCGGCGGACAATGCCGACACGAAGGATACGAAGGATACGAAGGATACGAAGGACACGAAGGCCGACCCCAAGGTCGCCCCCAAGCGTGACGTCGAACCTGCGAAGGAATCGGGCGCGAAGCTGAAGGAGCTCTACGCGCAGGGCAGCGAGCTGTTCCTCGGGGGAAACTTCGTCGAGGCCGCGACCGTATACAAACAAGCCCTCGCGCTCGACCGCAACTTCGCACCGGCCTACCGCGGGCTGGGCTTTGCCTATCAACGGATGGGATTCGACGCGCTCGCGATCGAGTCGTTCACCAAGTATCTGGCGCTCGCTCCGGGCGTTCGGGATGCAGCCGCGATCCGGCAACGGATCGAGAAACTGGAAGTGCCTTGAACCGAATCATCCTCGTTGCTGCTGCGCTCGTCCTCGGTTCCGCCACGCAAGCGCGTGCGGAAGCGCGTGCGAAGCTATTTCCGCTCAGCTCGTCGGGGTTGCCGAAGTCACTCAAGAACGCCCCGGCCGAGCTGACTCGGGTGGTCGCTCGCTCGCTCGCTCGGCGCCGAGACCACGACGGTACCGATCGATGACGCCGCCGACTTGATCGAGTGCTCGCTCACCACGCGCGCCTGTCTCGAGGCGATCGCGAGCTCCGTGGGCGTATCGCGCATCATCTTCGGACGCATCGAAGCGACCGACGACGGCTACACGGTCAAGCTGACGACGTTCGAGACCGGCAAGGGGGACACCCAGCGCAGCATCTCGATCAGCGGCACCACCGCCGACGAGCTTTCGGATTCGCTTCGCGATGCGATCGACGCAGCCGGGAAGAAGCCGGAGCCACGCGAGATCGTGACCTCCCTGCCAATCATCCCGTCGCAACCGGAGGACAGCAGTGGCGTGACCACCGGAACGTGGGCGATGGTGATCGGCGGCGGCATCACCGCGGGCGTCGGCCTCGGCTTGCTCGTCTCGGCCAACAGCCTGCGCGCCGAAGTGGCGCGTGCACCGACGGCGACCCTCGATGATGTCGATCGACTGGTCCAGCTCGAAACCGCCGGTAAGGCCCGCGTGAAGATCGGCGGCGCACTGACCGCGGTCGGCGGCGTGGTCGCGACGATCGGAGTCATTCGAATGATCGCCCAGAAGAAGTCCCGGCCCGAGCAGCCACGCATCGACGTCGTCCCGGAGAGTGGTGGCGCCTCGGTGTTCTTCACGATGGGGTGGCAATGAGTTTATCTACAATGCAGTCTGCACTCGCATTCGCCCTGCTCCTCGCCGGATGTTTTCCGACGCCGTCCGCGGCGCTGGTCTGCAGCATCGATTCCGACTGTGCCGATGGACGCACGTGCGAGAGCGGCTTCTGTGTGAGCTCGACCGATGCGGGCGTCGAGCCCGACACGACAGAAGTCACCCCCGACGGCGCAGCGGCCTTCGACTGCACGCCATTCACGACGCGGCTGTTCGCAGGTTGCGACATCCCGGAGCCGGGCGCCGCGATCGACGTGACGAGCGGCATCACGACGTACAACACCGACACCGGCGCGCTGTCGACGGGCACGTCGCCACCGAGCATCGACGTCACGGCCGGACACGTCATCTCGGTCCAGAAGATCACGATCGCCGCCGGTGCGACGTTGCGGGTGACGGGTAGCAAGCCGCTGATCCTCGCGTCGTGGTCGACGATCCAGGTCGACGGCACGATCGACGTCAGCAGCACGGCCACCGAGCTCGGCGCCGGAGCCAACCCGACCGGTTGCACCGCGCACGCGCCGATCGCCGGTGAGGCCAACGACAACGGCGCTGGTGGAGGCGGTGGCGGCAGCATGGTTGCGATCGGCGGTCGTGGTGGCAACGGTGACAACGGTGACGGCGCCGGCGGCATTGGCGGCACCTCGGTAGCCGCGCCCCTGTTGCTCGGCGGTTGCGCAGGCGCCACCGGCGGCACGGGCC
>JACCYD010001428.1 GCA_013696695.1 Deltaproteobacteria bacterium
GAACGGGATCTCGGGCGGCGTGAAGAACGTGCCGAACAGCGTGTTGCCGCTCGCGATCACCGGCTGTGCAGCCTGCGCCGTGCGGCCCGCGCGTGCGGTATCCGACTCGATCGTCGGGGCGCGCACGTAGGCAGCCGCGTCGACCTGCGTCGCGCCGTTGACGATGAACTGCAGCAGATTGTTGTCGTTGCCGGCGGCCACGACGACCTGCTGCGCGCTGCCTTGCGTGACGAGCGCGAAGTCGTCGCTCGTCGGATCGGCGAGCACGATCGGCTCGAGCGACAGCGTCGCGATGCCGATGTTGCCGAGGTTCTGATCGCCCGGGGTGCGCTTGGGAACGCCCTGTTCGTCGAACGTGATCTCGTCGAGCCGCGCGGACGCGCTGCCGAAGATGGCGAGCTTTCCGCCCGCGGCGGACGTGGCCTTGCCGCGGACGATCGCGACGCCCCAGTTGTTGGCCTTGCTGCCATCGGGCTTCGTGGTGGCCTGCACCCACGCCTCGTCGCGAAGATCGTCGAACTCGGTCCACTTGCAGGCGCCCGCGAGAGGAGCCAGAAGGAGCGCGGAGAACAGAAGCGGTTTGATGCGCATCACCAGTTCACCTCCATCCCGACGCCGGCATAGCCGGAGCCGATCTGTGGGGTCAGTGCGATCGCGCGGACATCGATCAAGCCGGTCGATGGCGCGCCCTTGTCGCGGAACGTGTAGTAGATGGCCGTCAGCGCGGTGATGCCGGCGATCGCGAACGTCGCGTCGGCTGCGATCGCGAACGCTTTGCCCTTCGTGTATCTCGGGTCTCGAGAGTCAGGCGGGGCGGGCTGCCCGGTATCGATCTCCTTGCGAAGATCGTCGCGATACTTCTGCGATTGCAGGCCGAGGAAAATGCCACCGCCGGTGAACGCGCCGGCGAGGATGTACGCGATCACCGCGTCGGAGCGGCTCGGTCTCGGTGCCAGCGTGACCTTCACGTTGGTCTCGGTCTTGGCCTGAATTCGGACGCGTCTCGAGTACGGCTTCATGTTCGGTCTGGTGACCGTCAGCGTGTGCTCGCCCTCGGGTAACGATTTCAGACACGGCCCGCGTTCGCAGGCGAGCTTGCCGTCGACGTAGATCGTGGAGTCCTCGATGCCGAAGCCGAGCACGTTGAGCTTGCCGGTAGGCGAGCCCTTGAGGGTCGCGGTGACCTCGTGCGTGCCACCGGGCAGGACCTCGATCTCTTGCTTGTACGTGTCGTAGCCCTCGATGGTGACCCAGAACGTGTGCTTGCCGGGCTTCACGTACTGCGAGTACGGCGTCTTGCCGACCGAGCCGATCGCCTGATCGTCGATGTAGACCTCCGACTTCGGGATGTTCGACTTGATGTCGACCCAGCCCATGAAGTCTTCCTTGCCCATCACGACCGAGAGGATCGTGAGCTTGTTCGGATCGGCCGACAGCGACTTCTCGAGCTGCATGTAGCCGCGCTTCTCGACGATGATCTTGTGCTCGCCGTCGAGGGAGCCGGACCACGGCGTCTGCGCGAACGCGCCCTTCTTGCGATCGTCGAGGTAGATCGTGGCGTTCTGCGGCTCGCTCTCGATGACGACGAGGCCGCGCACCTTCGCATCGCCGAGCGCCTGGACTTCCTGCGACGGTGCGGTGGGGGCGGCGACCGGTGCGCCCGAGCCCGATCCGGAGCCGGAGCCGGCGCCGGCCGCGGCGGCATCCTTCAGCCGCTTGATCTCGGCATCGAGGACGCCGATCGCCTTCTCGACCTTCGCCTTGTCGGCGGCCTGTGGATCCGCGGCGAGGTACTTCTTGTAGTAGCCGACGGCCAGCTCGTACGCGGCCGGGTCCGACGCCTTCTTGCCCTTCATGTGATGGCAGGCGCCCGCGTTGTAGAGGAACTGTGGGAACTGGCGTGCCGCGTACGCTTCGTCGAAGCCCTTCGCCGCCTCGTCGTACTTGCCCGCGACGAAGTCGGCTTGCGCTGAATCGAACGCGTTCTGCGCTTTCTTCAGCGCATCGGCCTGTTGCGCGTGCACGCCCCGCGCGCTCAGTCCGAGCGCGCAGATCGCCACCAAAACCACGAACACAACACGTGATTTCATCAATCTATCTCCCAGTAAGCACGCAGCGTATCACAGCGTCTCGGGCCGGGCCGTCTCGTCGACGAACGTGTCGATGAACGTGATATTCGCCTCGACCGGCTGGCGAGTCGTGCGACACGCGTTGGCCGCAGCGGCATCGTCCGCGTGACCGAGCACGATGCCGAACAGGATGATGTCAGCGTCGGCGATCGGCAACGCCGCGCGCAGCGGCTCCGGATACGCCGCGACCGAGGCCATCGGACAGGTCGCGATCCCGAGCGCGGCGGCGGCGGTCAGCACGTATCCGAGCCACACGCCGACGTCGACATAGACATACGGGCCTAACCGGCGATCGCAGGCGACGACCGCGAGGTGTGGCGCGTCGAACAGCGCGTAGTTGCGAAGCCAGGCGTCGTAGCGCTTCGCCTTGTCTTCCTTGGTGATGCCCATCGCCTGGTACAGCGCGACGCCGCACGCCTGCCGCTGCTCCTTGTAGGGAGACGGATAGTCGAGCGGGAACGGCAACTCTGCATGCGGCAGCCCGGAGCGCGCGGCGGTTTGCAATGCATCCGCGAGCTTCGCGGTCGCCGGCGGCGACGTCACGCAGACGCGCCATGGCTGCACGTTGCACCAGCTCGGTGCGTGCTGCGCCGGGCCGAACACGCCGAGGAGCTGGTCGCGCGTCAGTGGCTCGGGGCGAAATGCCCGCTTGCTACTGCGCTCTCGCCACGCCCGCTCGAGGTCTTCGATCATGTCGCCTTGTTCCGCTCGAGCTCGCGAAACCGGTAGATGCCGGTGCTGTGCCCGTCGGAGAAGTGGATGCCGACGCCGTAATTTCCGGCGAGGTGCATGTTGGCGACGGTGAGGTCCTCCGGGACGGTCGCGGGGTCGAGCAAGCGCTCGCCGGTGTCCTCGGACTGGCAGTGCGCACACGCGCAGCGGATCCGGAGCTCGCGCGCTCCATAGACGTCCTCGCGACCCTCATCCCAAACGAACCGGACCTCGCGTTTACCGAGGCCAATGATCTCGAGCGGCATCGGCATGCGCACTTCTTATCACCGAACCGAAACCGTGGTCTGATGCCGGCACGTGAACGAAGATCTCGAGAAGTTGGCCGAGGAGCTCAAGGCGGAATTCCCCGGCGCAACGACGGACATCGAGTCGTCCACGAGCTCGATCATGCTGAACGTGCGCTGGAAGAAGAAGCTCTTCATCCTCGCGTTCGTCGGCAATCGCTGGGGCGTCGACATGGTGCGCGAAGGTGAGATCGGCGACACCGGTCTGCGCATTCTCGCCGCCGACTTCACGGGCGGGCGGGCCGATCTGCTGCGCCTGATGCGCGCCCCGTAATGGCGGGGCCTCGCGATACGCCGAAGCGCGACAAGGGGCGCGATCCGAACTCCGCGCGCAAGCAGCGACGAGCCGCGATGTTCGGAAAGCCCCGACCTCCCGGAGGCGAGAGCTCCGATCCGCAAACCGCATCGCAGAGCGCGTCGACGGGCCCGCGGCCTGGGTCGACGAGCCAGCGAGCAGCGTCGAGGGGCGCGCGAGCAGCGTCGAGGGGCGCGCGACCAGCGCCGAGGGACCAGCGACCAGCGTCGAGG
>JACCYD010001451.1 GCA_013696695.1 Deltaproteobacteria bacterium
CTGCTCGGGTTGCCGTTCGTGTGGACGGTGCTCGTCGTGATCCAGAGCCTGCCGTGGGTGATCGCGATCGATCTCGTCTCCCTGATCGTGCGGCGACGACGAGGCGCCGAAGTCGCGGCTCGGGTTCGCGCGTTCGGTATCGTCAGCGCGCTCGCGATGTTTGCCGTCTACACGCCCGTGCGCGTGCTCGTCGAGCACGGCGACGTCCGCCTCCGCGAACATCGCGTGACCGCAGCATCTCCGGCGGGCGCGCCGCCGTTCCGCATCGCGTTCCTGGCCGACATCCAGCAGGACGATCACACCGACGCCACCCGCGCTCACGAGATCTACGAGCTCGTCAACGCCCAGCGGCCGGACCTGATCCTGTCGGGCGGCGACTGGATCAATTCTGGCCCCGACCACATCGAGTCCAGCGCCGCGACCTCCGCACATCTCCATAGCCGCCTCGGCACGTTCTCGGTCCGCGGCGACCACGAGCACTTCGCCTATCGCGACCTCGATCGCAGCGTCACCGAGGTCGAGCGCTCGCTCGCCAGGCACGGGGTCGCGATGCTCGACAACGAGGTGCGCTGGTTCGAGCACGCCGGCAAGCGCATCGGCGTGTTGTTCCTCAACCACAACTACATCCATCGCACCGACCGCGAAACGGCCAGGAAGCTGATCGATTCGATCGCGCACGCCGACTACTCGATCGTCGTCACGCACCAGCTCGACGCCGAGATCGCCGCGCTCGCCGGCAACATCGACCTCGTGCTCGCGGGTCACACGCACGGCGGCCAGGTCAATCCGGTCGTCGGCATCACGCACATGAACCTCGCGCGCCTCGAGACGCCGTACGTCGACGGCCGCTACCAGCTCGGCTCGACGACGATCATCGTCACCGCCGGCGTCGGCTACTCGATCATTCCGATCCGGTACGCTTCGCCCGGCTCGCTCGAGATCATCGATCTCGCGCTCTGAATCGATTCAGGCTGGCCCCCGTTCATCCCGAACTGGCCAAGCGCGCGACTTCAGACGTGTTCACAAACGGCTGTCAAGGGAATGCCCCGCCGCGGTCAGGCGTCGTTCCTGTGGTGAGCTTCGCCGTGCCCCTGTCACTCCGCCGGCAGGCAGGGCTCTATCTGGTGGCCGCGACGTGGATGACGGCGCTGGCCGTGACGCTCTATCCGTTCCGGTTCGAGCTCGACGTCGCGGCCGTGTCGCGGATCGACTGGCGCGTGTATTACCCGCGCCACAACGATCGCGATCTGGTGTTGAACCTCTTGATGCTGATGCCGCTCGGCGCCGGCTGGGCGCTGTGGCGCTCTGGTCGCGCGACGATCACGCGGATCGCACTCGAAGCCGCCGCGATCGGCGTCGGTACCGCGTTGCTGATCGAGTCGCTGCAGATCTTCGAGCGCGTGCGATTCCCCCAGCTCGCCGATGTCTGGCGCAACGGCGTCGGCTGCATCTTCGGGGCGGTCGTGGTCGCTTGGCTCGTCAGTCGCGTGCGAGCACGTTGACCAGACAACCGAGCGAGCCGTTGAGCGTGAACATCGTCGAGACGTCGATCGGCACCACGCGATAGCCGAGCTCCGTGTAGAGATCGGCGGCCGCCCGATCGAGCGTTCGCATCCGGTACGTCGGGAGATAGACGACCGGGCCTGCTGCATCGCGATCGAACAGCGCGTTGGTGTACGTGACGTACGAGCCAGCGCCGGGCAACACGACCACCGGAACGCGCGCGACGGTGAAGCCGCGGGAGATCAGCTCGATCGCGACACGATCGAAGCGCGCGGCGTGTTGTTCGAACGCCGGATCGGCCACCGCGTCGGGCGCGAGGCGCTTACCGAGGCGAACGTCACCGACGAGCATCCGGCGATCGTCGAGCGGCACCGTGTACATCATGATGTGGTGCTCGGGCACGTCGCCCGGGTTGTTGCCGAGCCAGATCACGTCCTGAGAGAACGTGCGCTGGAGCGAGCGTTCGAGGTACGCGCGGCTCGCGTCGCCACGTCCGAGGTTGCGGCCGATCAGATTGACATCGGCGAACACGTACGAGGTCGAAGCCGCGAGGTCGCCGCCTTCGAATACCAGCTCCGACACGGCGGGCTTCGCATCGTAGATGTCGCGCGCGATCGCGAACGGCACTTCCCAGTCACCGGCACGTGGACCGGAGCCGACCGAGACGCGCGGCGGTGCGAGCACTGCATCGTTGTCGAGTGCCGCGAGTCGATCGCGCGACCAGGTCGTCAGCGAGTGGCCGAGCACGACCGGCTTGAACTGCCGCCCGGCGAACTGTCGCGTGAAGCGGTCGAAGTCTTCGGCACGCTGGACGACGACGACGACGTCGACATCGGCCGGCAGGATCGCGAACAGCTGCTTCCACACCGGCAGGATGCGATGATCCATTGCCGGTACGTAGTGGATCGCGATCCGGCGGAGCTGGCCGCTCGCGTCCTCCGGTACCAACCGGTGCGTCGGGTCGGTGGCGCGCATGCCGAGCACCATCACGACGATCATGCTGGTGATCGCCCCGAACAGCGTGCCGGCGAGCAAGCGTCCGGTGGGAGACGCGACCCTCATTGTAGATAAACTCATTGTAGATAAACTCATTTACGCCCGACGATCGACGGCGCCTCGTCGACGACCTGCGCCTTGACGATCTCGGTGGCGTCGAACGTGCCCGATTTCGTCAGCGCGCTGTCGTCATCGCAGTCGTCGCCGTTGCAGGTCACGCGCGCGTAGAGGCCGAGCACGCCGACCTGATCGGGCATCACGCGAAACTGGAAGCGCCGGGACTCGCCCGCGTCGAGATCGAAGGTCGCGTTGTCCGGCATCACGAGTGCCTCGATGCCCTCGGCGCCGTCGACCACCCCGATCGGGGTCTCGACGTCGAGAACGAGCCCACGGGCCGGCTTCCTGCTCGCGTTCTTGACCGTCACCGCGACGGCGAACACCTTGCCGACCTCGGTGGTCGACGGCGTCTCGATCGCGATCGCGGGATTGATCGTGCGCGTGTGAGCATCGAGCCGCGCGACGACGCCTTCACCGAACAGCGTGGCATCCTCACCTTGAAGATCGTGGCGCCAGCTGTAGAGGTTCATGAACTTGCTCGCGCTCGCGTTGTACTCGGGGATGCCCTCGCCCTCGCCGATCAGCGCCGAGTTGCGGCGCAGCCGATCGAGCTTGGTCGCGGCGCGCGGCGCCATCACCAGGACCTCGTAGCTCGTGAACGGACTCGGGGAGTAACGATTTTCGACCGCGCCCGCGAGCGGAATCGCAATCTCGATGCTGCCGTTGCCCTCCGCATCGATCGCGATTGACACGGTCTTGTGGGCGACGCCCACCGGCGGGCTCGGCACGCGGTCGTCTTCATCGCCCTTCGAGCCGTAGACCAGCAGCCCGACGTCGAGTCGCTTGCCCACGGCGCTGCTCGCGACGAGCTTGATGCGGAGCGACTCGCCCGGATCGACCAGCGGGTGCTCGAGCCGGGCTTCGATCTTCGCCCCGGCGAGCTCGAGCGTGCTCGTCGTCGCGGTCGCGAACTTCACGACCTGGTCATGCCCGGCGCTCAGGTAGTGCGCGGCGGCGGGAACGAGCACCGCCGTGGTGATGACGAATGCGACCAAGCCGTGGTTTCTCATGCACGAGTCGTCTCCAAGACCGGGACCGCTCTCGAAGTGCAGCATCTCGGCCGGTTAGCAACGGGCGTGGATCGCGAGACACACCCGATGCGCGTCTCTGCGGACCCAAAAGTGGCCGCGCGAGAAGGTATATCCACGCGGCGTCCACACGGTATGCAGACATCGAAGATGTCGCTGCGCGTCCTCGAGGACACTCCGAACATCCGCCTCGTCCTGGGCGGTGACGGCAAGGGCCGCATCGCCTTCGACCGCGAGCTCGGCGTGCTTCTCGCGAGCGAGCGCCTGCGCTGGCTGCGTCGCTCGACGAGGATCGCGATCGCGGACCTCGACCGGATCCGGATCATCGTGAAGCGCGGCACCTCGCTCGAGCTCGAGCTCGCGATCCGCTATCGCCGCGGGCGCGGCCTCGTCGAGGTCGCGCGACCGGTGACGGTGCGCGATGTCAACCTCGATCACGAGGCCGTCGATCTCGCGTTCCGGATCGCGGTGATCTGCCGGTTCGACGGGTACCTGGTGCGGAGCGCCGAGCAGGCCCACACGATCGAGCTTGTCACGCAAGCGCCCGACGACAGCTCGCCCTACCGGATGCCGTTCCCGGCGCTGCGTCGCATCGAGGAGCTCGCCGGCACCGAGGTCCAGGCGGTGCCGGGGATCCACGCGCCCGCGCGGTACGCGGGCGATCACCCGCGGTTCACCGAGCCCGAGCCCGCCGTCGCGCCGCCCGTGGAGAGCACGATCGCTGGCATCCACGTCGCGCGCTGGCAACCGCCGAGCGTGGGGATCGTGGCGATGCCGACGACCTCGTGGTTCGAAGCAATCGCTGATGCCTTCCGCAACGCGGTGCACTCGCTCGGCATCGCCGTGCTGACCGCGGCGTTTGGGGTGTCGTTCACGGGCTGCCTCGGGCTGCTATTGATGGAGGAGGCCGGGTTCTACTCGTGGAAGGACTACGCCGCCTACGCCGTCGCCTGGGCGCTGCTGGCGTTGTCGCTGGGTCTGGTGCTCTGCTGCGCAGCGGCGATGATCGAGGCGTTCCGCGATGCGTTCCGCGCGTTGCGCCGCACGCGTGACCAGCGCTCGGTGCGGCGGCTCGCGATCGAAGGCGACAAGGTCGTGATCACGATCGCCGGCAATCCGCGCGAGCTGCGCCGACAGGACGTTCGCGGCGTGCGGCTGCGGCACTTCGCTGCGTCGCGGCAGTGGTGCGAGATTTCCGTCATGCTCGAGGACGACGACCTGTTGGTCGCGGTGACCACCTTGATGGCGGACGACTCGAAGCACGCCGCACTGGCGAGCCTGGCGATCGGCCTCGCCCGTCAGCTCGACGTGCCGTGTCGGATCGAGTTGCCAGTTGGCCCCAACGCCGCTGGCCAATCGCCCGGCGCGTAGCGATATGCTGCGGCGTCTCGTGGACGTCACCCAGGGTATCTCGGTCGCACTGCTCCGTCCGCTGGCGGAGCTGCTGGGTCGGCTCGACATCGACGGGGCCGCGTTTCTCGCCGGCCTCGGCATCGACGAGCAGATGGCACCGAACACGTACGTCTCGGCTCTCGAGGTCGATCGCCGACTCGCGGAGATCGCGGCGCAGCGCGGTGATCCCGCGTTCGCGCTGACGCTCGCGAAGACCTCGGTGGTGCGGCCGCTCGGGCTGTTCGGTCATCTCGTGTGGTTGAGCGGGACGCTGCGCGATGCGCTCGAGCGCGCCGTGAAGTTTTACGCGATGGTCACGCGCCGCACGACGCTGGTGCTCGAGGAGCGCGGCGCCATCGCGACGATCCGTAGTCGTCCCGTCGACAACGCGCCGCGCGGACGGATCCTCACGGAGTTCCCGTTTGCCTCGCTCGCGCTCAGGGCGCGAGGTGCCACCGATGGCGTGTTCGCGGCGCGCGCGGTGCGGTTCACCCACGCGGGCGAGCCCACCCCCGCGTACGACGAGGTGTTTCGCGCGCCGGTGACGTTCGGGGCATCGATCGACGAGCTCGAGCTCGATGTCGCGCAGCTCGATCTCAAGCTCGCGAGCGCGGATCCGATCACGTCGGCGGCGATCGAGGCCCAGGTCGCGCAGCTGACGGCAGCACCGCCCGGCAATCCGGTCCTCGATCGCGTGCGCCGCGCGGTGGTCGCGAGCTTGCCCGAGGTCGGGTCGCCGGATGCGATCGCGAAGCAGCTCGGGATCAGCGCGCGCACGTTACGACGCCAGCTCGAGCAGCAGGGGCAGACCCTCCGCGCACTTGTCGACGATGTCCGCCGCACACGTGCGGACGAGCTCCTCGCCGCCGGGCGCTCGATCAAGGATGTCGCATTCGAGCTGGGATTTTCGGAGCCGAGCGCGTTCAGCCGCGCGTACAAGCGGTGGACCGGCAAGGCACCGTCGAGCGCCTGACCAGTCAGCCCGGTCATGGAGTTGGCCGGTGGCGGTCATGGCCGGTGCGGCGCGAACGATGTCTGGTACCGCGCATGCGCATCTCGCTCCTCGCCCTGCTGGTCGCGTGTTCGTCCCCGACGGCCGATCCCGCGGATTCTCCGGACGCTCCGATCGGTCCGATCGATCCGAGCGTCGCCCCGATCTTGCCGTCGCCGACGGGCACCTGCCCGGCGATCGTCAACGGCGACGTCACGTTCGCGCCTGCCGGCATGCCACCCCGCTTGGTCAAGCTCGCCTTCGACGAGGCGCACACGGGCGGCGGCGATCTTATTTTGTACTGGCACGCGACCGGCAGCTCCCCGCTCGAAGCCGCATATTCGCTCGGTGCGTCGCACGACGAGGTGATCGCGCGCGGTGGAATCATCGCCGCACCGTATTCGGATCCCGCCGCCGGCACGTTCGAGTGGTTCCTCGTCAACGGCAGCCCGAAGCTCGATGATTTTCTCCTCGCCGACGAGATCGTCGCCTGCCTCGCAGATCGCATCGCCGCGCGTCACATCCACAGCATGGGCATGAGTGCGGGTGCCCTGCAGACAACGGCGTTCAGCTTCATGCGTGCCGACTATGTCGCGAGCGTCGCGACATTCTCGGGCGGCATCCCCGCCGGTTTCACTCCGATCAACGAAAACCCCGACAACAAGTTCGCGGCGCTGATCTTCGATGGCGGAGCCACCGACAACGTGTTCGGCGTCGACTTCCAGGCGGCGAGCGCGGCGTACCAGTCGTTGCTCGAGGCCGGCGGGCACTTCGCCGCGCGCTGCGATCACGGGCAAGGTCACGAGATTCCGCTGGACGCTGCACCGAG
>JACCYD010001463.1 GCA_013696695.1 Deltaproteobacteria bacterium
GAGCGGATTACGCAGCTCGTGGCCGAGCATCGCAAGGAACTGATCACGCTGGTGGATCGCGGCGCGGGCATCGTATTGCCGGCGGCGCCCGCGCAACGACGCGCGCACGGCGGCCACCAGCGTGGCGGGTGCGATCGGTCGCTCGAGCATCGTCATGTTGCCGAGGTCGAGGCCATCCTCGTGACGAAGGCCGCCCGCCAGCACGATGATCGGAAAGTCTGACCACGGCGGTTGCTCCGCGAGCAGCGCGACCAGTGCAGCACGGACCTCGAGGGCTAGCCCCTCGCTCGTCACGATCGCGCACCCCGCGCCTGCTCGGATCGCGGCGATCAGCTCCTCCCCACACATGCAGCGCTCGGGGTCGATGCCATGCCCTGCGAGCATCTGACACGTGAGATCCGCATCGCGACCGCGGGGCGCGAAGACGAGGACGCGTTCGCTTCCGATCTCGCTCATATGCCGCTCAGCTGCGAAGACGAACCATGATAGTTGGGCGTGCCGGTTAACACGCCGCTGAACTCGCTCAGCGGCTCGCCGATGTGAAGCCCATTGGCATCCACCGTCATCTCGCGAATCGTGTCCTCGTGAGCCCCCGTGCGCTTCTTGACCACGGAGATCGCCTTGCGGATCCGGCCCTGCGCCTCGAAGTAGCGGAGCAACGTCACGTTGTCCGCGATATAGCTGATCTCGACGGGGCTCTGTGTCAGACCGACCGTACCGACCTGCGCCATCACCAGGATCGTCGTCACGCCGCGCTGGCCGAGATACGACAGCAGCTCGTGCAGCTGCACGTAGAGGTGTTTTTCGTTCGGCATCGCGTGCAGATATCCGTTCAGCGTGTCGATCGCGATCAGCTTGACCTTGTCGCGTTCGACGAGGTCGATCGCGCGCTGCACCAGCTCGCCGGGGCTGAGCTCCGCCGGATCGATCTGCTGCAGCGTGATCATCCCGCTGGCGACGTGCTCGCTCATGTCCATGCCCAGCGAGTCGGCGCGATGGATCGACGTCGCGCGAAGCTCGTCGAAGCCGAAGATCACCACGCGTTCGCCACGGCGCGCCATCGCGGTCGCGAACTGCGCGACGATCGTGGACTTGCCGGTTCCGGCGTTGCCGAGGATCAAGGTGCTGGTGCCGCGGTCGATGCCGCCGCAGAACAACGAATCGAGCCCGGGAACGCTGCTCGGAATCGGCGCGCGCACGAATCCTCGTGATGGTCAGCTGCCACCAGCCGCGGGTAGATCTCGAGACCGCCGGCCTTGATCGTCAGGTCGTGATAGCCGCCGCGGAACGCGGAGCCGCGCATCTTTGCGATCCGCACGCGCCGCCGGTCGGTCCCGTAGTCCGGCGCATACTGAGTTAGCGAGATCACACCATGACAGAGGCTCTGCAGCTGCTGATCGCTCGGTTGGGACGTGCGATCGTCGAACAGGAGCACGGTGCTCTTGCGCGACGAGAAGTACGTCTTGAGGTTCAGCACCTCGCGGCGATAGCGCAGCGGGCTCTGCGCGAGCAGCCGCAGCTCCGACAGCGAATCGAACACCACTCGATCGGGTTTGATCTGATCGACGTGACGCAAGATCGCCTGCGTGGTCTCGGTGAGCTCGACATCGGACGGTCGAAAGATCGTGTTCTCCGCGTCCATCCTGATCTGCTGCTCCAGCGCAGACACCTCGAACATCGCCAGGCCATCGAGGTTCCAGCCGTGCGCGCGTGCGATCGCGCGAACCTCATCCTCGGTCTCGGACAGCGTGATGTAGAGGGCGCGCTCGCCTGCTTGCAATCCGGCGAGCAGGAACTGCAACGCCAGGGTGGTCTTACCGACGCCTGGATCACCTTCGACCAAATAGAGGCGATGCGGGTACAGGCCGCCAAGCAGGATCCGGTCAAGTCCGGCGACGCCGGTCGACAACCTGTCCGTCATGTGGACCGCACCATGACCTCCGGAGGAGCAATTTGTAAGCCGCTTTGATCGAGATCCATCCGTGCGAAATCAGGACACTGCGCGTGTTCGCGCATCGGCGAGATCCGTCGCCGAACGCAAGGCGAAGGCGTCGCTCGTCATTTGTGATCCCAACAAGATTCGAACTTGTGGCCTGCGGTTTAGGAAACCGCCGCTCTATCCACCTGAGCTATGGGATCGGAGGGCTAAGGGGTACCCGACCCCAGACGTTTTCGCAAACCTCCGACGAGGACCTCGGCCGCAACCCTTCGAAATAGCCCAGTCAACGCTCGAGCGCGTAGCCGACGTTGCGGGCCGGCAGCAGCCAGGTGAATAGCCACGCCCCCGCGGCGGCGCCGATCGCCTGGGCGACGACGAAGCCGGCGACGTCGACCGGACGGATCCCGGTATAGGTATCGG
>JACCYD010001464.1 GCA_013696695.1 Deltaproteobacteria bacterium
GCACTCCGGCGGCCGCCACCCTCTGACGGTGTGTGCGTCTCGTCGACAGTCGGCTCGGTGCGTCGATCGGTCAGGTTCGATCCACGATAGCAGACGCCCAACGCGAATCCGCGGATCTCACCGAGCGTCGTTGAGGTTTCGAGTCGCTCGCTGCACGATGCGAGCGAATGGCGCTGGTTGCGGTCGTGTCGTGCATCGCTCTCGCACTGCTGTCAGGTTGTCCCGCAGCGCCGCGCGCGACGCTTCCTCCACCAGCAACCTCGTGGCGCAGCGTCACCGTCACGCTCGCGCCGCGCGCCGGCGTCACCGGCATGCAGCGCGTGAACTTCGCCGTGCCCGTCGCGCGTGGCCGGCTCGAGCAGCCCGCGCTCGTTCGCGTCCTCGAGGATCGCATCGAGATCCCTGCCGCGCGCCGCGCGCTCGCGCGCTATCCCGACGGCAGCGTGCGCAGCGTGCAGATCCAGGTCGACGTGAGCGTCGCGCCGGGCACGACCCTCGAGGTGCGGCTCGACGAGCGACCGACCACGAAGGAGCTCGCGCTGGTCGACGTGTCGACGACGCTCGACCCGGCCGACGGCACCCAGGGGCCCAAGGTGTGGGCGCTGTTGCCTGCCAACTGGCTCGCTGGAAGCGGCGTGGCCGGTCCGCAGGTCACCCGCGCCGAGACCAAGATCGATGCGTTCGAGAACGTCTGCGATTACGACAACCACACGACCGAGAAGTTTTTCGCGGAGCAATCGAACCGCGGCGTGTGGCTCTACGATCGCGGCACCACGATGTATCGCGGCTACGTGAGACGCGGCGATTCGAAGACGCTCGAGTCGGCGTATCGCGAGACCGCGATCTATCGCGCTGGAATCTCGGGCACCGGCGCTGCGACGCGCATCAGCATCCCGGGCGCGACTGATGATCTGAAATACCACTACGCGCAGAACCTCGCGATTCACTATCTGCTGACCGGCGACGATCGGTTTCGCGAGAGTGCCGAGGATATCGCGACGCGGGTGTCGGCGTTGTGGAGCAACTTCGCGTACGCGGGCGACGCTCGGTTCTGGACCGAGCGTCATGCCGGCTTCAGCTTGCTCGCGTACGTGTGGGCGAAGATCGTCACCGACGATCGCGGCGCGGAGCTCGACCAGCGCGCGGCGGCGCATGTCGATGCGTATCTCGCGGTGCAGGCGGCGTATCCCGCGAACACCGATCCAGACGCTCGCTGCTTCGCGCACACCGCGGAGGCGCACGGCGAGGACTACGGCACGTGGGGTTGTAGTCCATGGATGAGCGCGATCCTCGCCGAAGGGCTCGACGCGTACGCAACGGAAGAGGGTGGCGAACGCGCGAAGGCCGCGCGCGCGGCGATCGTGAAGCTCGGCAAGATCATCGCGCGCGATGGCCTCGATCGGACCGGCAAGCCGTACTACTGGATGGGGATCGGCGACGTCGCCGACGAGGTCGATCCAGATGACGAGCACTGGGGCGAAGCGGCGTATGTCATCGCGCTCGCGTGGCACCACGGCGGACGGGCCGATGCGTCGTTGAGGAAAACCGCGATCGAGCTGCTCGTCCGACTCCATGCCGACGGCGTGTCCCCGCACACGCGCAGCTTCAACTGGCAGTGCCGCTCGGCGGTTGCCGCGCCGTACTACCTTCGCGGCTGAGCCGAAAACAAGAAGGGCCCGCACGAATGCGAGCCCCATCAAGCAGCACCTAGATCGCGTAGATTGCGTTCTCGGTGCCTAATTCACGAGCGGCGGATTAGCCGATGACGCGAACGTTCTCGGCGCGTGGACCCTTCGGTCCGCGGCCTTCGTTGTAGGAGACCTTCTGTCCCTCACGGAGCTCTTCGAAACGAACGCCTTCAACGGCGCTCATGTGGAAGAACATGTCCGTGCCGGACTGGTTCGCAATAAATCCAAAACCCTTATCGGTCAGACGCTTGATCGTACCTTCGGCCATCATCGCACTCCTCGTAGCAGCTGAGTTCCAATCGCCGGGCTAGCAAAGTCGTTTGCCCAAAGAATTCGACCGGAATCCCCCGTGTTTGGGCGCAAACGGGCGACTTGTCCACCACGAAAAGCAGGAATCACTCAATTGGTTGGTTCAAAGTCGAGAACGGCCACCGTTTCGGCCAACGAGGGGGATCGGAGAAGCTCGGGGCGGAGCTGTGACAGCAGGGGACCGAGCACTTTGAGGTGCCGGCGGGTCATCGCGACCCCGACGTGCTCCGGCCGGGCGACCGCGTTGGCCTCGACCATGGCGCGGTAAACGGCCCGCCGTTCGGCATCGGTGGGTGGGACGATCGGCTGCCCGGCGAGGGCCGCGCGGGCTTCGCGGAAGATCCAGGGGTGGTCGATCGCGGCGCGCCCGATCATTACCGCGGCGCAGCCGGTCTCGGCGAAGGCGCGGACGACATCTGCCGCGGTGCGGATATCGCCGTTCACGATCACCGGGATCGAGACGACCTCGCGGGCGCGGCGGGCCCAGCTCCAGTCGGCGGCGCCGGTGTGGCCCATCGCGGCGGTGCGGCAGTGGATCGTGAGGGCCTGGATGCCGACGTCTTCGAGACGGCGCGCGAGATCCACGATCGGCATGTGCGATTCGGGGCCCCAGCCGATGCGCGTCTTGACGGTGATCGGGAGCGAGACGGCCGCGCTGATCCGGCGCGCCATCTCGACCATCGCGTTCGGATCGCGGAGCCATCCGGCACCCGCGCCGCGCTTCGCGATCGCGGGGATCCAGCAGCCGCAGTTGATGTCGATGAAGGCGGGGCCGAGGGTCTCGGCGATGCGAGCGGCGGTGAGCAGCAGCTCGGGGTCGCCACCGTAGATCTGGATCGCGGTGGGTTGATCGTCGACGGCGAGCGTCGAGCGGCGGACGGCGAGCTTCGAGCGGGCGATCACCTGCTCGGCAGCGATGAACTCGGTCACGCAGAGTGACGCGCCGAGCGAGCGGCAGATCCGACGAAACGGCGCGTCGGTGACGTCCTCCATCGGCGCGAGCACGACGGGCAGCGGCTCGAGGAAGCTGGCGACCGACACCACAGGCAGCGTAGCTCACCGGCCGAACAATCGGAGCGGGCTCGCGTCGCGCTAGTCGCAGCGGGCGCGGGTGCAGCTGTCCCATTGCGCTGGGCAGTTCGTGACGACGCAGCCCGGATCCCCCCAGCAGTTGTTGCGGTTGACGCAGACCACGAAGCTCGACAGCGCCGAGGCGGAGCTCGCGCAGGTGTTGGTCACGCAGGCCTGGCCACCGACCCAGTTGTCGACACCGGCGTCGACCATGCAGTCGACGGTCTGCTCGCAGGTGCGCGTGCCCTCGAGGACGGGACCCGAGCCATCGCCCAAGCAGAGCTCGGCATCGGCGGACAGCTTTGGCCAGTAGCCGCCGACGAGGACGCACATCTCGTCGGTGTTCGCGGACGGGCCTTCGATCACCGCGTTCGCATCGGTGTTGCGGTAGCCGCACGAGAATTCGATCGCGGAGCCGGCGGCGACTTCGCGGGGCGGCCAGTAGACGGTGGGCGTCGGGGACTCCCAGGTGTCGGCGTCGTGGAGTGGCTCGCCATCGATCGCGGAGCGGAACGAGGTGCCGCGGCGATGCATGTGCGAGGTCGCGTAGAGGAGCGAGATGTTGGCGGGGATCTGGCAGCGCATGGTCGCGATGGTCTCGACCGCGGGTGAGGGTGGGAGGTGGATCGCCCAGTCGCGGAAGAACAGCGTGCCGGCTTCGATCGTGGCGGGCGTCCGGGTGAACCACAGGTTGATGCGCGCGGTGGCGTCGAGTGCGGTGTCGGATGCGTTGAGGTAGTGCGTCTCGAGGAGCACGACCGAGCGCGCGGGCAAGCGCATCGCGATGCTGGGCGGGTAGGGGAGCTCGCCGTCGGGGATGCTCGAGCCGTAGAGCACGCCGGTGGCGCCGAGATCGCCGGCGGTGCGGCAATCGAAGACCGTGCCGTCGTCGACGTCGGACGGGAGCTTGCTCGTCGGGTAGAGGAGCATGTGGTGCGATCCGGCGGTGTAGTGGTGCTCGAAGCGCGCGACCTCGAGGGCGCGATCCGGGAGCACGAGGTAGCGACACGCGTGCTGTTCCTCGCCGGGCTGGATCTGGACGGCCGAAACCAGCTGGATGCCGTCGCCTTCGGGTGGCGCGGGGAAGCTCGGATCTTCTTCAGGCTGGTCTGGACCGACGACGGCCTCGTCGGCGCAGCTTGCGAGAAGGAGGGCGAGACCGATCTTGTACATGTGTTCCATAAAGTGGTACATATGTACTAGATGGTGCGCGCGAAGATCAAGATCGGAATCGCGACCGACCGCGGCAGAGCCCGGCGGACGGCGATCCTCGAGGCGGCGATCGAGGTGGTGGCAAGAGATGGCACCGGCGCGGTGACGCATCGCGCGGTGGCGAAGCTCGCGAAGGTTCCGCTCGCGGCGACCACGTATTACTTCGCGTCGCGCGACGATCTGCTGCTCGAGGCATTCCGGCATCTCACCGCTCGACGGATGGCGGCATACGACGCCGCCTTCGCGATCCTGCCGGAGCGACTCTCGGCGGAGGTCGCGGCGGCAGGCTGGGCTCACGCGCTGGCCGAGTTGCTGCGCAGCGAGCCAGCGGCGGTGGCGGCGGAGTTCGAGATGCACCTCGAGGCGTATCGGCGGCCGGAGCTGCGCGCGATCCACGCGCAGTGGGAAACCAAGGCGATGGATTACTTCACGGCGGGCATGAAGGCGATCGGCTCGCGCAAGCCGGCGGCGGATGCGGCGATCGTGCTCGCGGTGCTCACCGGGCTGGAGATCGGCGAGA
>JACCYD010001528.1 GCA_013696695.1 Deltaproteobacteria bacterium
GAACGGCGCGCTGTCGAGCGGCTCGATCACGAGCGATGGAAGCTGTGCCGCGGGATCGATCCGATCGAGCACCACGGCGCCGTTCGCGACGGTGACCTCGCGGCGATCGTCGATCACCGCGAACGTCGAGTCGGCGACGTAGATCGCGATCGCGGTGCCTTCACTCGGTCTCGCGACCGGGACGTTTTCGATCGCCCGGTGCTTCGCCGGGCAACCGGCGACCCAAACGAGATGCCCGAGCACGACGAGCGCGCGCACCACTACTCCTCGAACGCGACGGTGTCGCCGATCTGTTGCGCCGCTTCGCGCGGCTCGAGCTTGCCGGTGAGCACGGCGGCGATGCCTTGCAACACCGGCATCCGGACCTTGAGCGAGGCCGCGAGCTCGACCGCGGCGAGCGCGGCACGCGCACCCTCGGTGCGGCTGGCATCGGCGGTGACGATGCCCTCTGCGAGCCGGCGACCGAGCAGGTAATCGGCGGACTTGTCCCCGCCCTGCTGCGAGCGGACGAGGAGACTCCCCAGTCCGGCGAGCCCGGCGAACGTGCGCGGCTCGGCGCCGGCGGCCTGGCCGAGGCGCGATGCTTCGGCGACCGCGCGGGTGACCAGCACGGCGCGGGGACCGGTGGGCAAGCTCAACCCGTCGGCGAGGCCGAGCGCGACCGTGTATGCGCCGGCGAGCGCGGACGCGAGCTCGACACCGACGAGATCCTTCGACGTGTAGACGCGCAGCGCCGGGGGCGCGCTGAGCAACCGCCGGCCCTCCGAGACGACCTCGTCGAACCGCGACGCGACCACCATCGACGAGTAGATGCTCTGCGCGAGATCGGCCGGCAGCGCCGGGCCCGCGAGCACGCCGACCTTCTGCGTCGGCATGCCGTCGAGCAGCACCTCGGACACGCGCTCGTTGACGAGGTGCGTGCCCGATCCCGTCTTGCCTTTTTGATCCGCGGGCGCCGGCAGGGCGCCGATGGCGTGGACGACGATGTGGCTGCCGTCGAGCACGTCGCCGAGCTCGCGGGCGCGCGTGCGGACATCGCGCGATGACACCGCGAGTACGAGGAAGCGCGCCTCGCTCGCAAGCTTGCGCGCATCGGCGGTGGCCTCGAGCGGCTCCGGTAGCTGCGCTGTTGGCAACCGCGGACAGCGACGTGTCTGCTGGATCGCCTCGACGACGGCGACATCGCGCGAATACAGGATCACGCGACGACCGGCGCGCGCCAGCACCGAGCCGAGGGCGGTGCCGAACGTACCGGCACCGACGATGCCGACGGTATCCGCGCGAGCGCTCACGATCGATCTCCCAGCGGGATCGCCGGAATATGTGCGGTGCGGTTTTGATAGTAATAGAGCAGCTTGAGGTCCTGGACCGTGATCATCTCGCTCGCGCGGAGGACCGCCGCGCGCGTGTGATAGGTCGACAAGCCGTGGACACCGGTCTCGAGCTTGTCGGCCGCGGACTGCGCCGTATGGAGCGGGTGCTCCGCGCCAAACGCCGGGTTCTCGACGAGCCGCGCACGCAGGCGATCGATCCCGGCGAGCACCGTGGGCACCGGCACCTCGAGGTGGCCGGACGGAGCGCGCAACAGCCGATAGATGTCGCGCGTGCCCGCGTTCTGGCAGATGCCGTCGAACACCGCGCGGGCGACCAGGTGCGTCGAGTGCAACACGGTGAGCTTGGGATACGCGGCGGCGAGCCGGCGGCCGAGGGCGCGCGTGTACTCGGCGTCGCGCTGATCGTCGTCGGTGACTTCGCCATCCGCACCACGCACGAAGCTCGCTGGATCGACGATGCGCCCGGCGCGATCGATCGATTCGCCGTCGTCGGTGATGTCGTTGCCGAATGGATCGAGCGGGCGCCCGAACCGGACGACGACCGAGCCCTCGTGCGCGAGGATCTTGCGGAAGAACTCGACGATGCGACCGACGCGCGAGAACTCGTCGTCGGTGATGATGTAGCGGCTCTTGCCGACCTCGGCCAAGTAATCGTCGATCAGCGTCTCGGCCTCTAGTACCAAGCGGTAATTGATCGTGACCGGCAGGATGTAGAGGCGCTTGTGCGGCGCGCCTTCGCGGACGCTGTTCTTGTACGCGGTGACCGAGGTTCCGAGCAGGCCGAGCTTGAGGTTCTTCTCGATGATGTTCGATCGGCAGCGCGTGCCGCCCGGGAAGAACAGCGAGTGGTAGCCGTGCTCGAGGAGGACCGTCGAGTACTCCTTCAGCACATCTTTGTAGAGCTCGAACTTGAGGCGGCGATCGACGCGATACGCGCCGAGGTTTCGCATGAAGAACGAGATGAACGGATTCGAAAACAGATTCTTGCCGGCGCCGTAGGTGGTGGGCGGCAGACCCGCGCGCGTGAGGCCAAGGCCGATCGCGGGTGAATCCATGTTCGACGAGTGGGTGGGCGTGACGATCAGCGTGCCGCGCTCCGCGCAGGTACGTGCGATCTCGGTCTCGCCGTCAGCGTGAATGCGCGCGTCGAGGTGACGCAGCGTGTTCATGCCTTCCTTGATGTTCGCGGTCGGCGAGAACAGGAAGCCGAGCAGCGAGGGCCCGATGCCGGTCGCGAACTTGTAAACGCGGGGATCGAAGTTGCCGACCACGTCCTTGCCGTAGTGCCGGACCAGGCCGCGGATCTCCTCGCGCTTGTCGTCGTCGCTCATGCCGAGCAGGCGGCGAGACAGGTCGCGCCAGCGCTCGATTCCATTGCTCTTGCTCGCCTCGAGTCGGCGAATCTCGCAATAGGCGACGTCGTTGAGGACGTACTCGAGCGACGCATCGCCGCCCGCCTTGGACTCGGCGACGCGCCTCGCAACGACACGCCGTTCGACCTCGGACAGAAGGCGTGTCCGATCGGAGTTGAACCTCTCGAGCCGATTCTCGGCTTCCCGCACAGGCCGAGCGTCAGGAGCCATGTCACCGGTCATATCACGGAGATGCACCCGATCTCGCGGTCCGCGCCCGTATCTGCCACAGGGCCTTGCACGGCCCGATGCGGTATGGTGATGATTCCTTATCTGGAGCGCGGTGGCTGCACTGGCGCTTCGGGTCCTCCCGAAGATCGGGATCGTGTCTAACGATTCGATCGTGGGGGTGAGTGTGAGTGGTTGATGTCCACGACGAAACGTCCAAAAGCTTCACCGGCCAAGAAGGCCAAGCCTGCGCCAAAGCCTGCGCCAAAGCGCAAGGCCGCCCGTCCGTCCGACGACGACGACGACGACGATGACGCCGAGTCTGAGGACGATGCCCAGCCGTCAAAGCCGACACGTGGCAAGACGAAGGAAAAACCCGCAGCCAGTAGTAAGGCGCAGCCGCCTGCGCCCACGAGAGTCGAGAGAGCTACGAAGCCCGAGAAGCCCGACAAGCCCGACAAGTCCGACAAGTCCGACAAGGCCGACAAGGCCAAGAAGCCCGAGTCGACCGCAAAGCCCGACAGCGACAAGAGCAAGGTCGACGACAAACCGGATGGTAAGGCGCGCGTGACCACCAAGGCGGTCGCATCCTCCACGGGCGCAGCCGCCGCAACGCCGCCGAGGCCCGAGTACACGCTCGATGGGCCGGCACCGCCGGAAGGCAAGGACCTGCCGGCCAAGGTTGGCGCCCTGCTCGGCATCGCGCAGCAGACGCTCGGCATCAAGAGCTTCAGGCCCGGCCAGGCCGAAGCGTTCGAGCACCTGCTCGCGAACGAGAACTTGCTCGCGGTCATGCCCACGGGCAGCGGGAAGTCGCTGCTCTATCAGCTGACGTCGTTGATCGTTCCCGGCGTCACCGTCGTGGTGTCGCCGTTGATCGCGCTGATCAAGGATCAGCTCGACAAGATGGTCGCGAAGGGCGTCGCAGCTTGCAAGATCGATTCGACGCTGACCGTCAAGCAGCGCCGCGAGGTCGACGCGATGCTGCACGCGCCGGGTGGCAAGCTCCTGCTCACCACGCCCGAGCGGATGGCGATGCCGGAGTTCCGCGAGTTCTTGCGCGACGCGTCCGCCGGCATCGGCGTGTCGCGGTTCGTCGTCGATGAAGCGCACTGCGTCTCGCAATGGGGCCACGATTTCCGGCCGGCGTACTTATCGCTGCGCCAGGCGATCGAGGAGCTCGGCAACCCGCCAGTGCTCGCCACCACGGCGACCGCGCCGCCGCATGTTCGCGACGACATCCTGTTCCAGCTAGGCATCGAGGGCTCGACGATCGTCACGACGACGTTCGATCGCCCAAATCTACATTATGAAGTGATCGTCTTCGGCGACGACGACGAGAAGATGAAGACGCTGGTCACGCTGCTCAAGAAGCTGCCGCGGCCCGGCATCGTGTACTGCGCGACCGTCAAGAAGGTCGAAGAGCTCTACGAGTCGCTGACGCGCTGGGGCGTGCCAGTCGCCAAGTACAACGGCAGGATGAACAAGGGCGATCGCGACGCGAGCCAGAACGCGTTCATGGCGTCGTCCGACCTCGTCATGATCGCGACCAACGCGTTCGGCCTCGGCGTCGACAAGGCGAACATCCGCAACGTCCTCCACTATCACGTGCCCGGCTCGGTCGAGGCGTACGCGCAGGAAGCCGGCCGTGGCGGTCGCGATGGCAAGCCCGCCCGCTGCGTGCTGCTGTTCTCGCCCGACGACGTCAACATCCAGGAGTACTTCCTCACCGGCACGTACCCGACGAAGCGTCAGGTCCGCAGCGTGTTCGACACGCTGACCGCCTTCGGCAACATGGCGAAGGAATCCCATCGCCTCACCGAAGAGACGCCGCCGAACGTCGCTAACATCGCGCTGTCGTCGAGCGTCGGCCAGCAGCGCACGCGCACCGTGCTGTCGCTGCTCAAGGACGAAGGCTTCGTGACGGAAGCGGACGGTCTGTATTCGATCGCCGATCCGCCGCCGGATCTCGACGTGTTGATGGATCGCGCGCGCCAGTACGAAGCGCGCCGGATCATGGATCGCCAGCGCCTCGATGCGCTGCTCGGATACGTCAAGGCGCCCGGCTGCCGCAGCCAGGTGATCCTCGAGTATCTGGGTGAGCCGAACCCGCCGAAGTGCGGCCGTTGCGATAACTGTTTGCGCTCGCGCGAGGCCGCCCTCGCGGCGTCCACCGAGGCAACGCGCCTCGGCGCCTCGCTGACGCGCCTGCTCGACGACGACGGCATCGCGATCGCGAAGCCGCGTCGCGAGATCAAGGCGCGCATCGTACGCATCGATCAGCCCGCGCCGGTGCTCGTCGATCCGAACGCCG
>JACCYD010001533.1 GCA_013696695.1 Deltaproteobacteria bacterium
TGTACTTGGTCATGATGTCGGCCGACTTCTTGGCCAGATCCGGATCCGGCTTGTCGTCCTTGGTGGCACCGGCGTTCTTGGACATCTCCGTGCCCCACTTCGCCATGTCCTCGTTGACCTTGTCCGCGCAAGCCTTGTCCTTGCAGTCGCACATCGACTTCTGGAAGCCTTCCATCTTGGCGACGGCTTCGCCGGCGGCTCCTCCGCCCTTCTTCTTGCAGCCCGTAAAGGTGGCGAGCGAAACGGCGGCCGCGAACACAAACATCAGCTTTGACATCGAGTGCATCTCCGATTGATTGAGGTTTGATGGAGTCTGCACGACGATCTCGTCCGTTACCGTCATCCTTTGTCATTCATTGTATCGATCGCTAGAGCGGGTTCGGTACAGGGACGAACTGCACTGTCAGAGCTGGGAACCGCAGCCGCAGCTCCTCCGCGACGCGCTGAACACCGAAGACCTCCGTGGCGTAATGCCCCGCGGCGACCAGGGTGATCTGCAATTCCTTCGCGAGATCTCCGGCGCGCTCTGCGAGCTCGCCGGTCACATAGAGATCGCAGTGGTTCGCGGACGCCGCTTCGAGCAGATCCGAGGCCGCGCCGGAGCACACCCCCACGCGCCGCACGATCGCCGGACCGTGAGGGAACACGAACCGAGGCGTCTGGCCCTTGCACACGCCCGCCGCGATCCGCGCGATCGCATCGTCGCGGGTCAGCGGCTGCGACCACTGCCCCGCGAGCCCGAGCGGCTGACCGCGGACGTCTCCGAACGGCTCGCGTTGCGCGCCGAGCCCGAGCGCATCGCACAGCCCGACGTTGTTGCCGAGCCGCGCATGCTTGTCGAGCGGCAGGTGATACGCGGCGAGCGACACGTCGTTGCCGAGCAGCAGTTGCAACCGGCGCGCGAGCGGACCCGCGATCATGGTCAGCCCGTTGCCCCACACCAGGCCGTGGTGGACGACGATCAGATCCGCGTGCATCTCGATCGCACGCGAGATCAGCTCCGCCGAGGCCGACACGCCGGTGACGACGGTGTCGACCTCCATCGCGCCTTCGACCTGGAGGCCGTTCGGCGCGAAGTCCTTGAACCGATCGATCTCGAGTGTCGTGTCGAGGTAACCGACGACGTCGCGCAAATGGACGGGCATCGGCGACGAGTCTAGCGTTTTCCGATCCACGCCGGCGGCGGGTCGGTGTCGAGTGCGGTCGCCTGCTTGCGCATACCGGCCTCGTCGCGGCGCTCCCGCGCGGCCGAGCCGACCGCGATCAGGTTGCCGTCGCGGGAGACGCGAAACGTGTAGAGCTGCGGGAACGCCTTGCGGATCGCATCGAGGTCGGCCTGGAGATCAGGATGGTGGTGCAGGTTGAACACCGCGGCGCCGTCGGGTGCGAGCCGGGACCGCACGAGCTCGAGGAACCGTGCCGCCTTGAGGTGACGCGGCGTGCCGGTGTCGTCGGTGATGTCCTTGGCGACGGCGAGAAACGCGTCGAGATAGATCACGTCGTAGCGGATCTTGGTGTCGCGCAGAAACGCGAGCCCGTCGGCCTCGTGGATCGCGAGGTGATCGTCGGGCTTCACCGCGAACAGATCTGTCGCCACGTCGATCACCGCGGGATCGAGCTCGACGACGTCGATCGCGACCGCCGGATCGTACTTGCGAAGGAAGTGCACCATCGAACCACCGCCGAGCCCGACGATCAGCACGCGCTTCGGCTGCGGCACGAGCAGGTAGCTCGCGAACATCGTCCGCGTGTACGGGTACTGCAGCCGCGCCGGGTGCGCGAGATCGACCTGGCTCTGCCGCATCTCGACGCCGGCCTTGTCGACGAACAACAACGTCCGCACGGTGCCGCGCCTGCGGACGCGGATATGTGACAGGCCCTGAACGTCGCGCTCGACCGGTCCGACGCCGTGGCGATCCGGCGGCGCGGCATCCGCATCCGCCCACGGGATGCCCGCGTCGCCGGAGCACGACGACAGCGCGATCACCGCGATCATGACAAGGCGCAGCATTGCGGGCGAGCCTAGCGTAGCCGATACAATGAGCGCGATGCATCGCGACGACGACGCTGCGCACGCCGCGACGGCGGCAACGGGGCTGGGAGCGACCGAGGCTGCAGGAACCGACGGCGCCGCGGACCCGGTGATGTCGGGCCGCTACGAGCTCGGCCGGATGATCGGCAAGGGCGGCATGGGCGAGGTGGTGTCCGCGAAGGACGAGCAGATCGGTCGCCGCGTCGCGATCAAGCGCATCCGCGGCGAGTCGGATGCGAAGTCGACCGCGCGCTCCATGCGCGAGGCCCGCATCCAGGGTCAGCTCGAGCATCCGTCGATCGTCCCGGTCTACGAGCTATCGCGCGATGCGCAGGGCCGCCCGTTCTTCGCGATGAAGCAGCTCGCCGGCGCGACGCTCGCCGACATCATCGGCATGGCGCTGGTCGAGGATCCGGAGACGCTCGAGAAATATCCGCGTCCACTACTGCTGCGAAAGTTCGCCGAGGTCTGTCTCGCGATCGAGTTCGCGCACAGCAAGCAGATCATCCATCGCGATCTCAAGCCGGCGAACGTCATGCTCGGCGATTTCGGCGAGGTCTACGTGCTCGACTGGGGCATCGCGAAGGCGGTCGGCGATTCGACGGACATCGAGTCCGGTCCGTCGGGTGATGGCACGCAGACGTTGGTGGGCGCGATGATCGGCACGCCGGGCTACATGTCGCCCGAGCAGATCCGTGGCGACGCCGATCTCGACGGCCGCGCCGATGTCTACTCGCTCGGCTGCATCCTGTTCGAGATCCTCGCGTTCGACACGCTCCATCCGCGCGGCGTGAAGGGCCTCGAATCCGCGACGGCCGGCATCGATGCGCGCCCGTCGCGACGCGCGCCCGAGCGCGACATCCCGCCCGAGCTCGATGCGGTGTGTGTCGCCGCGTGTCACGCCGATCGCGCGGCGCGTCCACTGACCGCGCGCGAGCTCGGCGCGATGGTGCAGCGCTACCTCGATGGCGATCGCGATCTCGCGATGCGCAAGGAGCTCGCCGCCCGCGAGCTCGGCGCCGCGAAGGCGTTGCTCGAAGGCGGGC
>JACCYD010001537.1 GCA_013696695.1 Deltaproteobacteria bacterium
GGGCTATGCCGAGCGCTCGTCGCTCTCGGACGTGTTCGCCACCTTCGTCGCGCTTCCCGTCGAGGCGCTCGCGAATCGCTCGTTCAACGATGCCAACCTGAGCGACGGGTGCGATCGCCTCTACCTGATGCAGACCAGCGGGGTGTTCTTCACGGTTCGCGAGTAGTTCGGTTAAGGTGTCGCCGATGAGGCTCGTCTTGCTCGTGGTGGTTGCTTGTAGCGCGCCGCAATCGAAACCGACGCCGGTCGTCGCCACCGCCGATCGCGAGCTCGCTGCCTCGATCGACACGTTCCTCACCGGGCACTTCGCGTTCCGCCCCAGCTTCGCCATCGACGTCGGGCTGCACGACTACGACGGCAAGGTCCCCGATCGATCTGCGGCGGCGATCGAGGCGGAGATCCGCCGGCTCCGCGAGGCGCGCACGCTGTTCGCGGCGTTCGACGACGCCAAGCTCACGCCGCCTCGCCGCGTCGAGCGCCAGATCGTGCTCGCCGAGATCGCGAAGGAGCTATTCGAGCTCGACACCCGACGGCGGCCGTTTCGCGAGCCGTTCTTCTACCTGTTGAAGTTCTCGCTCAACGCGTACATCTCGCGGGACTACGCGCCCGCGGCACAGCGTGCCGCTGCGATGTTGCGTGCGTGCGAGGCCGCGCCGGCGTACTACCAGCAGGCCACCGCGAACCTCGAGCCGAAGCTGCCGCGCGCGTGGCTCCAGATCGGCGCGATGATCAGCGGCGGCACGATCCAGTTCCTCGAGGGAGATGCGAAGAGAGCGTTCGCGTCGCTCCCCGATACCGCGTTGCGCGACAAGCTCGACGCCTGCCTCGGTGCGCTCGCGAAGGAGGTCGGCGCGTTCGCCGGCGCGCTCAAGGCGCGGATGCCGGCCGCCACCGACGAGTTCCGGCTCGGCGCCGACAACTTGATCGCCCTGCTGCGCGAGGTCGAAGGTCTCGATCTCGACCTCGCGACGCTCGAGCGTGTGGCGAAGGCCGACCTCGCGCGCAATGTCGCGGCGATCACCGCGGCGGCCGCGAAGATCGATCCGAACCGCGACGTCGCAGCGGTCGTCGCCGAGGTCGCGAACGACAAGCCGGCGCCGGATCAGGTCATCGCAGAAGCAACCTCTCAGCTCGCCCAGCTGCGCAAGTTCGTCGTCGACAAGGCGATCGTCTCGTTACCGCGGCCCGATCCGATCGAGGTCCGCGAGAGCCCGACGTTCATGCGGGGAAACTTCGCGGCGCTCGGTGGCGTCGGGCCGTTCGAGACCACGCCGCTGCCGAGTTATTACTACATCGCCCCTCCGGATCCGGCGTGGCCCGAAGATCAACAACGCGCGTACATCCTGTCGCGTGGCGATCTGCTGTTCACCAGCGCGCACGAGGTGATGCCGGGCCACTTCGTCCAGGGCATGCATCAGCGCGCGGCAAACTCGCGCGTGCTTGCCGCGTTCGAGACCTACACCGCCTCGGAGGGCTGGGCGCACTACGTCGAGGAGATGATGTGGGAGCAGGGCCTGGGCGATCGCGATCCGCGCGCGCACATCGGTCAGCTCAAGAACGCGCTGCTGCGCAACGTGCGATTCCTGGTCGCGCTCGGCTACCACGCGGGCACGATGACGATCGACGAGGCGACGAAGCTGTTCGTCGATCAAGCGTTCGCGGATCCGAAGACCGCCGGTCAGCAGGCGCTCCGCGGGACCGTCGATCCGATGTTCCTCGGCTACACGCTCGGCAAGCTCGTCATCATGGAGCTGCGCACCGATTGGCAGGCGGCGAATCCGAGCAAGAGCCTGCGCGAGTTCCACGACCAATTCCTCACCTATGGCGAGGCGCCGCTCGCGGTCACACGCCGGATGATGCTGGGTCCCGCCGCGAAGCCGCCGCTGCGTCGGTAGCGCGCTCCCACACCACCGCGATCGCGATGCCGATCGCATACGCGACGAGGTCCCACGGGTCGAACGTGGTGCCGAGCAGCAGGGAGCCGGCCGAGGAATCGATCTTCCACCAGGTCTGGCCGAGCTCGATGGCGACGGCGATCGCCATCGTGACCGACGCCCGGACCGCGATCCGCGCCTGCGATGCCAGCCCGATCAGCGCGTAGACCAGCATGGTCGCGGCCACATCACCGACATGGCCGCGGACGATCCCGCGGCCGGGGCCGTGATAGAGGAGCACCAGGACCCCGAGCACGACTGCCACGAGTCCGAGCTCGACGAACCGGCGCTTCATCTCCTGGAAACGCGTGGCAAACGGGGTTTGTTTCTCTGGCAGCGACAGGCACGGGCTGGCAAGTCGTGTCGGGGTGGTGACACGGGGTTGGAGTCGCGGGTCGTCTGGTCACAACCCCGGAGACCCTCATGCCCCGTCCGTTTCAGCTGTTCATCCAGCTCGCCTTTCCGACGAGCCTGTTCTTCTTCACTTCGGCCTCGAGCTGCGACGCGGGCGACCGCGCGTCGAGCGGTGTCTGCCCCGACGGCGAAGTCTGCGACCCGGCCACGGAGGACGGCCTGCACTTCAAAGGCGCGACCATCAGCGAACGTCTGTTCGAGGTTGGCGACGTCAAGACGACAGCGGTCGGTGGCTCGCAATCCGTCGCTATCTTCGATATCGATGAAACCGGCCATCACACGCCGCTCGTGCTCGAGTACGTGGCCACGATCGATTCCGGAGCGGCGGAAGTCGAGGCCAACAGCGGCAGCGTGATCCGGCTGCGCGGCACGGCGGACGCCGAAGGCATCCTGCGCATCACGTCGCCGTCGACTGGCGAGCTGTTCGATCGGATCACCATCGCAGCCCGTGCGATCGATCGCGTGCGCCTCGAGGCGCCGCTCGAGATCGGCTCGGCCGGTGACCCCACGAGCACGCTGTTCGCGCCTGGATCGAGCGGCGTCGTCCGGCTGATGTCTACCGATTTCGCGGTGGTGGATCAGGACGCCAAGATCACCGGCGCAGGAGTCACGCAGACGCGCTGGGATCAATTCACCGTCGGTGACCTCCCGGTCGGGCCGCACTCGCTCGACGTCAAGGCAGGCGATCTCGCGGTGACCCAGATCGCCTTCGAGGTCGGGCACGCCGACAGCCTCCACCACCTGTTCGAAAGCACCGTGGTGCGCAACGGCACCAGCTTCGTTTGCTTCGCTGCACGTGCGGGGACGCGCAGCATTCATGTGGCGTGGCGGTTCGAGGCCGACAACGCCGTGGTCGATCCCATGACGATTTCTGGATGCGTTGGCGTCAGGCATACCGGCGGCGACACGGTGACGGTGCGTGCCTTCGCCGACGGGCTCGAGATCTCGCAGGAGCTACCGGTCGAGGACGTGGGGCGCGTGTCACCGATGGCGCGCTTCGAGGCCTTCGCCGCGTCGCGCGGTGGCTTCCGTGGCGACACGGCCGGCGAGCGCGCCGCGATGCACTGAACGCCGCGAGGCACCGCGCGGCCCCAGATCTCAGCCGGCCCAGGCGCGCAGCGCGGTGAGCTCTTCCGGCGTCGGCAGCAGATCGAGCTGCGTGTGGCCGGAAGCGTCGACCAGCGGGATTCGCTGCGACGACCGTGCG
>JACCYD010000021.1 GCA_013696695.1 Deltaproteobacteria bacterium
GATCGTGCACCGGGTAGCCATCGATCCGCGCGAGTAGCCCCGCCAGCTTGGACTTCACCATGTCCTCGAACGCGAGATCTTCGAGCGGCACCCGCGCGGCAACGGTGGGCAGGATCTCGTCGACGTCGCCGGCCTCGATCTTGGTCTTGACCCGCACCACGAGGCGGCGCGCGATCGACTTGAGCTCGCCGACGTTGCCTGGCCACGGATACTCCGCAAGGCGAACGATCGCGCGGGTCGAGATGGTTGGCTTGGTGCGCCCGATCTCGGCGGCGTAGTGCTTGATCCAGCGCTCGAACAACGCCGGCAGATCGTCGAGCCGATCGCGGAGGGGCGGCACCACGATCCGTCGCGGCTGGAAGAGCTCGTAGAAGCCACGCGACACGATCTCTGCATCGACGGCGCGCTCGAGATCGAGATCCGCGGTGGCCACCACCTGGACGTCGGTGGCCTCGGTCTGACTCTGATGGCGATCGCGGATCGCGCGTTTCAGCGTGCGCTGCGACGGCGCCGACAGATCGCTGACATCCTTGACCAGCAGCGTCCCTCCGGTCGCGGCACGCAACGCGCGGCGTGCACGCTCGCAGGCGTCGTCGGACTTCGGTTCGCCTCTGGTCGTCGGCGCGTCCTCGAACGTCGCCCGCACCGCGATGAAGCGAGCGCCGGTGCGCGGGCCTTTGTGGTGGAGCACGCGCGCGATCAGCTCGCGGCCAGTGCCGTGCTCGCCGCAGATCACGACCGGATCGTCGCCGTCGGCGTACTCCTCGACCTGCTTCGCCACCGCGCGCATGGCCACACTCTCGGCGACCAGGAAATCTTTCGCCTTGAGGTTACCGCGTAGCAAAATAGATCCCGCTCATGCGGCCTGATCGTCGCCCGACGAGAACACGCCGTCACTCTCGGTCTTCGAATCACGCATTTCCGGCTCGAGGCCGAGGCGGCTCTGCCGCTCGATCAACTGCGCGAAGTACTCCTCGACCAGCGCGCGCGCGCCGGCGAGATCCGGCGTCTCCCACACGCGCAACCGCAGTGCGTTGCAGCCGTAGAGGCCGCGCGCGTACCACGCACATGCCTTGCGCACCTCGTGCAGGGTGCGAGGCCCACCTTTGAGCGTCTCTATCAGCTCGACGTGGCGGCGAAACACCGTCAGCCGCTCCTCGAGGCCCGGCGGTCCCGGATCCGGGCGACCGGAAGCGACCTCCTTGAGCCGCGCGAACAGCCACGGATTGCCGAGCGCGCCGCGCCCGATCATCACGGCATCGCAGCCGGTGGTCTCGCGCATCCGGAGGTAGTCGTCGATCGAGATCACGTCGCCGTTGCCAACCACCGGGATGTGGGACGGCAGCGCGTCGCGCACCAGCTTGATGATGTTCGGATCGCTCTTGCCGGAGAACCCCTGCGTGCGGGTACGACCGTGGACCGTGATCATCTTGGCGCCGGCCTCGACCAGCGCGAGCGCGAACTCGGGCGCGTTGAGGTTGTCCTGATTCCATCCGGCGCGGTGCTTGACCGTGACCGGCACGTTCGCCGGCACGGCGCGGACGACCGCGCGCACCAGGGTCTGGGCGATCGCGGGCTCGCGCATCAGCGCCGACCCGCACTCGCCGGCGACCACGCGCTTCGCCGGGCAACCCATGTTGATGTCGACCAGCGACGCGCCGATCTTGACCGCCAGCCGCGCGGCGTCTTCCATCATCGACTCTTCGCGGCCGAAGATCTGGACACCGAACTTGCGACCGCCGAGCGATGCGGTGAGCTTGCCGGTGGTCTTCGGATCGCCAACCGACAGCGCGTGGGCCGACAGGAACTCGGTGATCGTGAAGCCGACCCCGAACTCCTCGCACACGGTGCGGAACGGCAAGTCGGTGACCGCCGCCATCGGTGCGAGCAGCACGGGCGTGTCGACGACGAGATGTTCACCAATCCGCATGACGCGCCAGTTTGTACCGGATCGAGGTCCGGCTGAAAACCCCGATCGGGTATCTCCGCGTGGCGCGTCGGGTTGTCGTCGGTCAGCGGCCTGGAACGCCCATCAGATCGCCGGGTGCGTTGACGTTCCCGAGCGATCGTAGGGTCGGATCGACGGCACGGAGGTCGGGCTCCGCGAGCCAGCGGATCGTCAGGCCTGCATCGGTCAGGAGCCGCGACGCCTTGCGCTGATCGGTCTCGAGCATCCGCGCGAGCGCCGGCCGCGCCGCCTCGCACCGCAGCGCACAGATCAGCGGCTGCGGCAGGCCATCGATCTCGATGCCCACGCCATCATCGCAGGCTTGGATTCGCCCGAGCACCAGATCGATCACCGCGCCGGTGAGGTACGGCATGTCGCCGGCGACCACGAGCAGCCAGGGCGTAGTCACCGCCGCGAGCCCGGCCGCGATGCCGGCGAGCGGTCCGCCATCGGGCACCGCATCGGCGACAGTCGTGTATCCCGCGATCGCATGCTGCGACGACACGATGATCCGGGAGACGCGCGGGGCGAGCACGCTGACCTGACGATCGAAGATGCGTTCGCCGTCGACGACCAGCTCGTGCTTCGCGATGCCGCCGAACCGCGTGGCGCGTCCACCCGCGAGGATCAGCGCAGTCGTCTCACTGCCCAGCATCAGCGCGTCAGCAGGGTCTCGATATAGTCCTGCGAGGGCGTCGTGATCTCGGGTCCGCTCGCCGACAGATAGACCGAGACTTCGGTCCGCACCCCGAAGCTCCCCGCCGTATAGAGCCCGGGCCCGACCGTGAACCCGGTGCCCGCCGTCAGGATCCGGCTGTCCTTGACCTCGTAGTCATCGAGGTCCGCGCCGCCGCCTTGCAGGTCGGTATCCATCGAGTGCCCGGTGCGGTGCATGATCTTGTCGGCCATCCCGGCCTTTCTGATGAAGCCGCGGGTCGCCTGATCGACTTCGGCACCGGTGACCGGGCGATTCTTCTTCGAGCGATCCATGATCAGCGCGATCGCTTGATCGCGCGCGAGCGTGACGGTCTCGAACGCTTTCTTGAGATCCTCGCGCACGGTGGGTTCGGCAACCGCGACCCAGGTATGGGCTGCGAACACGCCCTCGGGCTTGTCGACCTTGGCGGCGAGCGAGACGACGATCAGATCCCCGCGCCGGATCGCCGCGTTCTTCGCCGCGTTCGGCACGTAGTACGGATCGGCGGTGTTGATGCCGGCCGCGACGACCGGCGCCGGGCCGACCAGCCCGCGCATCGTGATGCCCTTGGTCAACCGCTGCTGGACGTCGTATTCGGTGACCGACTGATTCGAGGCGAGCCGGTTCGCGACGTATTGCAGCGCTTCTCTGCGGAGCTCGACCACATGGTGGACCGCGATGAAGTGCGCGGTGCGGCCCGGATCACCCCAGATCGCCTTGGTGTATTGCACCAGCGTGTCCGACGACCTCACCTGGACGCCCGCCGCGCGGATCACTTCGAGCGTGCCGGCATCGACCCGCGACACGCTCGGCACGGCGGCTTTCGGTGAGTACTCGCAGGCGATCGTACGCACGCCCTTGAGCAGCACGCGCATCTGGGCATCGAGATCGCGGTAGCCCTTGTACGTGAGCTTGGTGCCCGGCAGGTGCTCGAAGCTGCGCTTCTCCGCATCGTGCACCAGCACGATCGGCTGGCCCTTCGCGGGGATCATGTAGAACCACGGCCGCGTCGGATTGCCATCGGGCGCGACCAGGCGACGCGCGATCGGATTCGCGCCATCGCGATCGAACAGCAACCAACCATCGAGCCGCTGCACCGCGAGGAGGCCCTGCACTGCCGGCACATCGGCGATGCCGACGCGCGCCGGCACGGCCCCATACGGATCAGCCGGCATCGCGGGGCCACGCACGGCCGGCTTGATGACCGGCGCCTTCACGGGCGGACCCTTCCTGGGATCCACCTTCGGGAGATCCGAGTACGGATCGGCCGGCGGCTGTTTTGGCGCCGGGGTTCCAGGGGGCACCGGCCGCTTCGGCAGCCCCGGCGGTGGT
>JACCYD010000031.1 GCA_013696695.1 Deltaproteobacteria bacterium
CATCGTGATGAAGCGCAGGTCGCTGGCGACCGGTTGTCGCGTCGCGAGGATCTGCAGCGCGAGCTCGTCGACCTCGATCTCGTCGCGATCGAGCAGCGCATCGGCCTTGATCACCTGACGCGCGAGACTGTCGTCCTTGTCGGCGAGCGCCTTCATCGCGAGAGCGATCTGTTGCGCGGCGCGTTCACCCATCGTGGCGAGCCGCTCGCGGAGTGTCCGCAGTTCTTGCTCGAATTCCTTACTCGTATGCGCAGTCATGATTCTCCCTTCGGCAACCGCAGCCAGAAGATACTGCCCGTGGGCGCGTTCGGCTCGACGCCGACCTCGCCATCCATGCTCTCGACCAGGTGCTTGACGATCGAGAGTCCGAGCCCGGTGCCGCCGGCCTCGCGCGAGCGGCTGGGATCCGCGCGGTAAAACCGTTCGAACACGCGCTCGCGATGCTTCGCCGCGATGCCCGGTCCGTCGTCGCGGACCTCGATGCGGATCGCGCCGTCGGCGTCGGGCCTGGCCTCGATCCAGACGTTGCCGTCCGGCCTCGTATACTTGACGCCGTTGTCGATCAAGTTGACCAGGATCTGGTCGAGCGCCTTGGCATCGGCCTTGACGACGAGCTCGTCGGAGACCGTGATCGACACCTTGACGTTCCGCTTCGCCGCCTGCGGCTCGACGGCGGTCATCGACTGTTCGGCGAGGGCTCCAACGGGAACGGGCGTGAGCTCGAGCCGGTACTGACCCGCCTCGAGGCGGGACAGATCGAGCAGATCGGTGAGGATGCGCGCCAGCCGCTCGGCGTTGCGGTGCAAGCCGTCGATCAACTTGGGCGCCATCACCGGATCGTCCTTGGCCCCGGCGAGCAGCGTCTCGGCATTCGCGCGGATCACGGAGACCGGCGTGCGTAGCTCGTGCGAAACGTTGGCGACGAAGTCGCGGCGCACCGATTCGAGCCTGCGCATGGCGGTGACATCTTCGAGGAGCAGCACGCGGCCGGGGCCGCCGTACTTGTGGGCGACGCGGATCAGCGTCTTGACACCACCGAGGAGCTCGACTTCTGCGGAGGCGGCCCGAGCGTCTTCGATCAGTCCGAATACCTCGGGCACGCGCACGAACTCGATCAGCGGTTCGCCGACCGGCGAGCTGGTGACCCCGAGCATCTTGCGAGCGGCGTCGTTGAGTAGCTCGATCTTGTGGTCGTCATCGATCGCGATCACACCCTGGGTCATGCCGTCGGCGACGGTCGCCAACAGCTCGCGCTCGCGTGCGAGGCTGCGATGGGCTCGTTCGGCATCGTCGGCGAGAAAGTTCACCCAGTCGGCGAGCTGGCGCTCGCTGGCGCCCGCGCTCTGGAGCGCCGGGACGCGGCGAGAGGTGTCACGTACGACATCTTGTACCGAGCTCGTCAGCTCCTCGAGCGGACGGCGCAGCCACGCGTGCACGATCCAGCCGGTCGCGATGACGAGCAGGAATCCAACCATGCCGGCGACGATCGACAGTTGGTCGCGATCCAGCTCGGTGAGGCGCACGGCGATGACCATGGCTACCGCGATGACGGCTGCGAGCACGACGAGGCGGACTCGCAGCTGGGCCATCTGGCTACGCTACATCCTCGTCGGGCTGATCCTTGAATCGATACCCCACGCCGCGCAGCGTCTCGACGTAGCCGCCGATCTCGCCGAGCTTCTCGCGCAGGCGCTTGACGTGCGTGTCGACGGTGCGCGTCGTGACGTCGGCCTCGATGCCCCAGACGTCGGACAGCAGCGCCTCGCGCGTCTGCACGCGACCCTTGCGCGACACGAACGCGTGCAGTAACCGGAACTCGAGCGCGGTGAGCTCGATCTCGGCATCGTCGATCCACGCGCGATGGGCATCGCGATCGATCTTGAGCCGGCCAAACCGGATCAGCGACGGCTCCCCCTCGACGCGATTGACGCGGCGGAGCAGCGCGCGGATGCGGAGGATCAGCTCGCGCACCGAGAATGGCTTGACCACGTAATCGTCAGCGCCGACCTCGAAGCCGACGACGCGATCGATCTCCTCGCCCTTCGCGGTGCACATGATCACGGGGATGTTCTTCGTGCGCTCCTGATCGCGAAGCCGGCGGCAGATCTCGGTGCCCGACAGATCCGGCAGCATCAGATCGAGCACGATGACATCGGGTAGTGGCTCGCTGGTCGCGGCCGCGAGGCCTTGCTTGCCGCTGTGTGCGAGCCGTACCTGAAAGCCCTCGGTCCGAAGGGCGTACTCGACGGTGGTCGCGAGATCGACTTCATCCTCGATCACCAAGACGAGCATGATCCAGCCTTAGCACACCGTCGGTGACGGCTGGGTGACGCGCAGTCTCCGGTGCGGTGACACACCGAGATCCTCAGTAATTGAACTGGCCCTGGAGCCGGAAGATCGTGCCCGTGACCGAGCCATCGGCGATCTCGCGCTTGGCGCGGTCGATCTCGGCGGTCACTTCGAAGCGCTTCTTGTAGTGCCACTCGACCCCCGCTGCGAGCTCCTTGGAGCGATGGAGCGGCGCGTTCTTGGCGGTCTTGAGCCCACCCTCGTAATAAGCGCCGCGGAGGAACGGGAAGAAGTCGCCCACGCGTGCGTTCACCATCGCGTAGCCACCGTGCAGCGTGGTGGCCTCGATCGTGTCATCTACCAGCTCGGGCCCGGTGCCCACGTTCCACTCGGCCTGAAATCCGATCGGTTGGGGATACAGCACCACGGCCGCGCCGACGCGCGCATCTCGCGTATTGGCCTTGCCGAACACCGTCTCGTCGCGCTCGACGGTGAACTTACCCACGTAGGCGTTGGCGCCGATCTCGAGGATCTGCGTTCCGATCTCGATCGGATACGTCGCGCGCGCGACGACATGGCGGTTCTCGTTCTTGTCGTCGACGTTCAGCGTCTGGCCGTTGTAGATGCCGAGCGCGAGCACGCCGTAATCGCCGGAGCCCTTGAGTCCGCTATCGACAAGGTGCTTGAACATCTTGCGCGTCTTCTTCGGTGCCCAGTACGCGAACAGGCCGATGTCGCGCTCGCCGGGCACCGCGGAGTTGATCGGGTCGGAGCGATCGAGCGGCGCGCGGTTCTGGCTCGACTGCATGTTCTCCCAGCCGTACGGCACCTTCGACTGGCCGAGGCGGAACCGCAGCTCCTTGTCCTTGTCGATCGAGAAGTCGCCGTACCAGTCGCGCATCTTGACGTCGGCACCCGATGCGTCGACCTGCAGGTACATGAACAGGAACGGCGCGACATCGCCCTGCACGACCAGGCGAGCGCGCCGGATCGAGAAGCTGTTGTTCTTGGCGATCGCCTTGTCGCCCAGGTCATTCTTGAAGTCGTCGTCGGAGGCGTACAGCCGGTTGAACCGGACCTGGACATAGCCGCGGATCGCGAGCTTGTCGTACCAGGGCGGGTCTTTTTTCTTTTCCTCGGTCTTCTCGACCTTGGGCTCGGGCACTGGCGCAGGTGTTGGCTCGACGACGACCGGCGCGGGTGCTGTCGGGGCTGTTGGTGGGACGGGCTCGTCGGGCGGCGCTGGGGGCGTCGGTGGCGGCTCGGCCGGCTGAGCAACCGCGACGAGCGGTGCAAACGCGAGGACGACCAGCAAACAGCGACGGATCAGTTTCGACATAAGGACTCCAGGTGACGATCGCCCTGCATGGTGGTCGTTGCATGTGACGAGGTCGCGACGAACCGCCAACTTTCGTCGCAAGATCTCCCCGGGACCGCCGTGGCAGAGGAGCACACCGCGACTCCCCCGAAGCTCGTCGAGCTCGGCGCGCAGTCGGCTGGTAGCTACACTCCCTGAGGCGCCAGGTTGCGGATCTGGCGCTGCGTGCGGTTGAGCGCGATCTGAGATGACAACCGCGCGATCATCACCGGCTGCGAGGCGTTGTTCGACAGGAAGTCGCTGCCGCCGGCGGCGAGTGCTTCGATCGTCGTCTGGTCGTCGTCGCGCCCGGTGACGAACACCACCGGCACCGTCTTCAGCGCCGGCACCTGCTTGAGCCTGCGGCAGGTCTCGATGCCGCCCGCCATGGTGATGTTGACGAGGATGACGTCGGGATCGAAGTCCGCCGCCTTCGCGAGGCAATCGTCGCCGGTCGCGTAGCCGCGCACGTCGAACAGATTCTCTTCGAGGCGCAGCGTCATCAGCCGGCGTTGCTCGGCATCGCCGTCGACCACGATCACGCGGCCGCGGCTACTCGTGACGGTCTTGTCATCGTTGCCGGTCATCCGTGCCCCTGACCCAGCATACAGGCTCGCGCTAGGGAAGCCGCTTGGCTAACCGGAAACCTACGCTGCGAACCGTCTCGATCAGGTCAGGTGTCGGAAGCTTGCGTCGCAATCGCAGGATGACGTTGTCGACGGCGCGCTCGGAGATTTCGAGGTCGCCTTCGCCCCACGCCGCGTCGAGTAGCTCCGCGCGCGACAGTGGTCGACCCTGCACCTTGATCAGCTCGCGCAGCACCGCCAGCTCGATCGAGGTCAGCGCGATCGCTCTGCCCTCGATCCAGACCGAACGTCCGTAGAGATCCAGCGTCAGCTCGCCGTAACGCAGGCGACCATTCGAGCTGCCTTTCCAGTGAACGCGCCGATGAACTGCGCGCACGCGACTAGCCAGCTCGCGCGTACTGATCGAAGTCACCACCGCGTCGTCGAACCCCGCTTCGAGCAGCGCCTCGCAGTCGCGAACGCCACCCCCCTCGACGAGCCCGATCAACCCGGGGCGCAGCGGGGTGCTCGCAGCCCACTCGACGATGTTGGCGGCGATCATCGCCGCGAACGCGACATCGACACTGATGATGTAGACCGCCAACTCTGGGGCGCCGTGCAACACGTCGGCCGCCACCAGCTCGACCTGCATCGCATGGCGACGAAGCTCCGCCACGGCTTCCTGCGTGGTCGATGTCGTCACCAGCGTCACGACTCCAACGCGGACGGGATCGAGCTGCGAATCGGTGTCGATGGCGCTCAATGGGTCGACACTACGGAGACCGCGTGAACCTCCAGATACACCCGTGCAACCAGATGGTGACAGCGGACGACTCAGTACGCGTGCATCCAGGCGACGAACTCCGCCACGATCGCATCCGGGTCGCCGATCGCACGATCCTTCTGCGAGCGCGCACCGCCGAGCTCGAGGCCGTAGGTGAGGCGGGTGCCGCTTTCGTGCGGCTCGAGGCGCGCGAATCCGCAGACGGCGTCGCGAGCTCCGAGCCCTGGCGTCCAGCGAAGCTCGCGCGGAGCGTCGTAGGTGTAGACCAGCGAATACACGAGCGAGCTCGAGAACTCGAACGTGATCTCGCGAGGGAGACCCGTCGGATAGGTCGCGACGACGCGGGCCTTACGAAGTCCGGGTACCCAGCCGGTCAGCAGTGCCGGATCCACGAGCACTCGCCAGCAGGCTTCGGGGGATTTCCTGATCAAGCTGGTGATCGTCTGCATGCGCCGTTCAGCGTATCGGCGGCGCGTGACAACTCCGTCACGAAATGATGGCGGCACGCTGTCGGCCACGACATCGCGTAGCATCGAGGCATGCCGCACCTGCGCATCATCGACCCCGCCGACGCCACCGGTGATCTCGCGTCGAGCCGTACGCCGCATGGCAAGCCATCGCGCTCGGCCGCGATACTTCAAAGCTCGATCGCCGCCACCGCACGGTGATCGCAGCTGCGGTCGCTGCCCGCCTCGGCGATCGGAGCGTGGGCGAGGCACCACCCGTCGACGAGCTCGATCGAGCGCTGGTCGAGCTCGCTGACGTCGTCACGCTCGCGCCGTGGCGGCTCGGGCCTGCGGCGTACGACCGCGTCCGAGGGGTCGGCTTGACGGACGACGCGGACGTGTTCGATGTGGTCGCGACGGCGTCGTCGTGCACGACGTTCTCGCGAATCGCGACCGTGCTCGCCGGCTTCGCCCGCTAGTCAGTTCGCGGCAGGTCGGCGGCGGCCGCGGCGACCTTGGTATCGGCGCGCAGCGATTCGTTGTCCCACGCCGCATCGCGATCGCCGAACGCGGTGGGATCCTCGTCGCGCATCAGCCGCTCGGCCTCGCCCAGCGCACCGCGTGTGCGCACCAAGAAGGTGTCTTGATCCGCAGTCCCCCAGAGCTGGGCGAGCTCCTCGATCAGCGATTCCTCGTGCTGGCGCCAGCGCGTGCCGAGGCGGTGCGCCGTGTTCGCGCGATAGCCGAGCTCCTGCAGCGCGGCGACACCGGATTCCCAGGCCGACGAGAAGGTCTCGCGGAACACCTTCTTTACGCCCGCGCGGCGGAGCGCCCAGTAGTGCTGGCGATCCGTCGCGCGCGCGATGATCGTGAGCTTCGGGAAGTGCTCGCGGACCTGCTTAGCGATCTTGGTGGCTTCCTCGGCGTTGTCGACGGCAAGCACGAACAGCTTGGCGTGGTGACAGCCCGCGGCGTGCAGCAGATCGGTGCGCGAGGCGTCGCCATAGTAGACCTTGATGCCGAGGCGGCCGACGAAGTCGACGATCTGAGGATCGAGATCGAGGATGGTGAGCGGGACGCGATTCGCGCGCAACATGCGGCCGACGATCTGACCGAACCGGCCGTAGCCCGCAATGATGACGTGGGCGCCGTCGTCCTTGACGTCGTCGTGAGGGCGCTCCTTCGCTTTCTCGGTAACGCGCGGCAGCACCACGCGCTCGAGCAGGATGAACATCGGCGGGGTCAGCACCATCG
>JACCYD010000037.1 GCA_013696695.1 Deltaproteobacteria bacterium
GCGTAAGCCGGTGGGGCCAAACCCAGTCCTCGTCGCGCTCCGCAGCGTCGACCGGCCCGCGCTGCCGCCACCGCTCGCCGAGCCTGCCGATGCGAGCCCGCGTGCGCGACGGATCGCGATGCCGATCGACGTCGCGTTGATCCTGGCGTCGAGCACCCGCATCACGGCGCACAGTCGCGACATCAGCATGTCCGGACTGTTCGTGCTCACCGATGCGAACCTCACCGTCGGTGCGCAGATCCGGATCGAGATCATGCTGCCCGGGGAGGAAGCGTTCACCGAGGACGAATACAGTGCGAAGGCGCGAATCGCCCGCAAAGCGGAGGATGGCTATGGGATCGAGCTGATCGATCCAGATCCGGCGCTGCTCAAAGCACTCGCAGCGCTCTAACGAGCGCTTGGTTCCGCGGGGAGGCGACGTTTCGCGCCGTTGCCACGTGGTTTAGACACGCAACACCAAGGCTGCAAAACAGACCGTCAGCCTGACGATCAACTCCGATCTCTACGCACAGGCGAAGATTCGGCATCAATGCATCGCAGGTGGCCGAGGAGGCTTTGATCGTGGAGGTCGCTCGGCGGAAAGCCGAGCTCGTGAAGGCCGAGATCCGGCAGGATCTCGAGGCCTGCGACAACTACTCCGCCAAGCACGGCTCGTTCGTCGAGATGGTTCGCGATCACTATCGGCAGATCGACGACGAATGACGCAGTTCGATGTGTTCGACAATCCGATCGCGGCGGCCCGTCGGGCATATCCGCTGGTCACCGTGCTGCAGTCCGATCTCGCGAACACCGGACGCGAGCGGATCGTGGCCCCACTCGCGCCGCGTGCGAAGTTGCGTGGCACGGCAGGCCGGTTGACACCGCACGTCGAGATCGGCGGGCCAAGCTCGCCGCTTACCGGAGCGAGCTTGTCGCGGCCCTCGATTATCTGTTCCTCGGCGTCTGAACCGAGGAGCGGCGTACAGAAACTCGAGCTTCAGGCCACCGACCGCAACGCGTTTCGGCCCGATGGGAGGGCGTTGACCACGAGCTGACGCGCGACGCTGCCGAGCTGCGCTGCGAACGATCCGGTGTTGTAGACCTGCCCGTAGCGCTCGCAGATCGCGCGGACCTTGGGCGCGAGCTCGGGGTAGCGCGCCGCGGGAAGATCGGGGAACAGGTGGTGCTCGATCTGATGGCTCAGGTGGCCCGACAGCACGTGAAGGGTATGGCTGCCCTCGATGTTGGCCGAGCCGTTGAGCTGGCGCACGTACCACTGGCCGCGGCTCTCGGTCGACGTCTGTTCGGCGGAGTAGAGCTGCACACCTTCCGGGAAGTGGCCGCAGAAGATGATGCCGAACGTCCACAGGTTACGGAGCCCGTTCGCGATCAGATTTCCCGCGAGCACCCGCGGCGCATTGAACACCGCCAGCAGCGGGTACGCGACGTAGTCCTTGGCGAGCTGCCATCCGGCCTTGCGCAGGAACGGGCGCGCGCGGCGCCGTAGCTCGCTGACGGGCTGCTGACCGGCAAGCGTCTCGTTGATCCGGAGGTCGTGCATGCCGACACCCCACTGGAACAGCAGCGCGAGTACGGCTGCCGAGATCGGCTGCACGAGGTGATGCACGCGCCACGGCTGTGCGGCGTTGACGCGCAGGAACGCATAGCCAACGTCCCGGTCGCGCCCGAGGACGTTGGTGAACGTATGGTGCTCGTAGTTGTGCGAATGCCGCCAGTCCTCGGCCGGGCAGGCCGTATCCCACTCGTAGCTCTTCGAGTCGAGCGCCGGATCGCCGCTCCAGTCGTACTGGCCGTGCATCACGTTGTGCCCGACCTCCATGTTCTCGAGGATCTTCGAGGCCCCGAGCGCCGACACGCCGAGCGCGAACGTCAGCGGCCCGATGCCGAAGTGGAGGAGGACGCGTCCTGCGACCTCGGTGTAACGGACGAGCCGGATCATGCGCCGGATGTGATCGACGTCGGCCTGACCGAGATCGGCGAGCACTTCGGCGCGCAGGGCATCGAGCTCGCGGCCGAAGGCGTCGGCGTCTGCGGGTGACAGTGGTTTGCTGGTGGTCATGGTGATTCCTTTCACAGCGCGAGCTCGAGATCCGAGTGCGCGATCGAGACGCACAGGCGGATCTCCTCGTCGGGCTCGCTCGAGATGCGCCCGGTGGTGAGATCGAGAACCGTGCCGCGCTGCTTGGTGCAGCGGCACGTGTGGCAGACCCCGATCCGGCAGCCATGCGCAGGCTGCTCACCGGCGCGCTCGAGTTGCTCGAGCAACGTTCCGGTGCCGGCGAGCGTGAGGCGCCGGTCGCGAAGCTGCACGGTGCGCACGGCAAGGTCCGGCTGCGGAGCGCAAACGATCGGAGCCGTGAACGCCTCGGAGTGGACGCGATCACCGGCGATCGATCGGACGAGCCCGCGCAGCCCCGAGGGACCGCACACGTAGACCTCACGGGTCGCGAGATCCGGCACGAGCGACTCGAGCGTGGCGGCGTCGAGCCGACCGACGGTCGCCGTGCGGTGCGCGACCAACCGCAGTCCGGGATGCTGGAGCGCCATCACGGCGAGGTCGCGGCCGAAGATCGCGTCCGCATCTTCACGCGCGCTGTGAACCACGACGACGTCGTGAACAGCATCGCGGTTCTCGAGGTCACGAAGGATCGCGATCACCGGCGTGATGCCACTGCCGCCTGCGACGAGCAGCAGAGGAGAGGCGCTGGTCGGCGCGACGAAGTCGCCCTGCGGCCGACCGAGCCCGATCACGTGACCGGGGGTCAGATGTTCGTGCAGCCAGGTCGAGACCCGGCCCCCGACGACGCGCTTCACCGTGATCGCGATGCGGTCGCCAGGTGCCGACGCTCCGGACGAGATCGAGTAGCAGCGCCGGACGCGGACTCCGTCGATCTCGATGGCGATCGCCACGTACTGGCCTGCGCGGTGACCGGGCCAGTGCCGGTTCGGGGCGAGCACGAACGTCCGGGTGTCAGCGGTCTCGTCGATGACCTCGACCACGCGCGCGCGGAGCTCCGAGGGAGACCACGCCGATCCGAGCTGGCCGAGCCAGAACTCGGCATGACGATCGAGAAACCAGCGGCGCCACGCGGATGCGGCGAGCCGTGCTCCGGTTCCTTGGAACCGGGAGAGGGCCCGCGTGCGACGGGGCGCGCGAGCGAGAAGAGCGAGCATCTGCGGCTCCTTTGTTACTTACGTAACCGTAACCTACGGTCACGTAGGTTAGTTGTCAAGCACCGTCGATACGACGCTGTAGTTGTCCTTCCGTAACCTACGGTTGCGTACTATTGTGAAGCCAATGAGTCGCAGCCGGATGTCTGCTCACGAACGGCGTGCCCAGCTCGTCGAGGTCGGTCGAGCCGTGTTCGCCAAGCGCGGATACGAGGGCACCTCGGTCGAGGAGCTCGCAGATAAGGCCTCGGTCTCGAAGCCGATCGTCTACGAGCACTTCGGGGGGAAAGAGGGCCTCTACGCGGTGATCGTCGACCGCGAGATGGAGTACGTGGTGCGCCGGATCTCCGAGGCGATCGCGTCCGGCACACCGCGCGAGCGAGTCGAGCGCGCGGCGTTGGCGTTTCTGACGTACGTCCACGATCAACCCGATGGCTTCGCGATCCTCGCGCAGGATCGTCCGCTGACCTCGCCGTCCACTGGCATGCAGTCCCTGCTCAACGATGTCGCCGAGCGAGTCAGCGAAGTGTTCGCCGCGTCGTTCAAGGCGGCGGGATACGATCCGAAGGCGGCGCCGATCTACGCGCACGCGCTCGTCGGCATGGTGACGTTCGTCGGGCGGTGGTGGACCGAGACGCGCAAGCCGTCGGTCGAGGAGGT
>JACCYD010000771.1 GCA_013696695.1 Deltaproteobacteria bacterium
TTGTCGGGCGGGATGCCAGCAGCGGACAGCACTGCAGCGGCGGCATCGATCGTGGCGACGACATAGTTCGAGGCGAGCGCGGCGGCGGCGTGATACGCGGCCATCTGCGACGAGTCGAGCGCGAGCACGACGCCGCCGATCGCGGTGACGAGCCGCGTGGCCATCGCGCGTCCGACGTCATCGCCCTCGACACCAAACACGGTGCCCTTGAGGGTGCGCGCCGCAATCTTTGCATCGGCGATCCCGGGAAGCGATGACAGCGGATGCAGCGTGCCGATGCCGGCGACCTTGTCGGCGACGGCACCGAGCACGTCCTTCGCCGAGGCCGCACCCGCGCAGTGCAGCAGCACGTGGCGCTTGTTGACGAGGCCGGTGCCGACCAGCATCTGCGCGACCTCGCCGATCACCTGATCGCGTACCGCGAGGATCACGACCTCGCTCTCGAGCAGGATATCGGGCGGCGCCGACGAGAACGCCGCGACCCCCGCGGTGGCGCCGGCATTGCGGGCCTGGGCCGCGCGACGCGCCCACAACCCGAGCACCGGCACACCCCCGAGGCGTAGCGAGCCCGCGACGGCCGTAGCCACCGGGCCGGCGCCGATCAGAAACGTGGTCGGATTGCGTGCGGTCATGGAGTGGGGGCCCGGTACAAACCGTGCGAGGCGATATACCTCAGGACCTCCCGCGGCAACAGCGCGGCGAGCTGGGGGGCGTCGATCGACTTCCCTTTGGCGACCAGCTCGCGAATCGCGGTCGCCGAGATTTCCGGCATCGTCACGCCGGTCACCGTCGTGCCCGGTGGTGCGTCGAATCCCGAGCGACCGATCGCGATCAGCGGCGCCTTCGCGACCACCTCGTTCCAGCGGTACCACTTGTGCGTCTCGCCGAGGATGTCCGCGCCGATCACGAGGCGAAACTCGGACGTTGGCGAGCGCTCCTGGAGGTGGGTGACGAGATCCAGCGTCCGGCTGACGGTAAAGCCCGGCTTGGACGCGAGGTCTTCCTCTGCCCGACTGACTTTTACGCGCGAGGACGCGCGGTCGCCGGGCGCGCGCGGCCCGAGCTCGGCGACCGCGAGCCTGCACATCGCGACGCGATCCTCGTACGGCGCGAGCTCCTTGCCGAAGGCGTGCGCGTAGACCGGCACGATCCACACTTCGTCGACGGGCTGCGTCGCGAGCACGTAGTGCGCCACCAGCGCGTGCGCGACGTGCGGCGGGTTGAAGCTGCCGCCAAACAGCGCGATCCGCGTCATCGACCGGCTCTCTTCGAAAGCCGCGCTCGCTGTGCTCGCAACCAGGTCATTGGTAGAGCAAGAACTCCTCGCGCTCGTCGAGGAACGCGCCCTCGTCGCGCGGCCAGCGCGCGGCGAGATCGTCGAGGCTAGCGCCGGCTTCGATGCCTTCACGCAGGGCTGCGCTGCCGGCGAGCAGGTCGATCGCGGGAATCTTGTCGACGAACTCGTACGCGTGGGTGCGCCAGAATGCCGGCACCGCCTTCTGCTCGAAGCACGCCTTCAAGAACGCCACGCCGGTGCGATACGGACGGAAGGTGTCGGCGTTGGTGACATGGATCTGGATGCCGCCGCACGGCTGGTTTCCGTGCTTGTGAAACGTCGGCGTGTAGACGACGGGCCGCAGCTTCGCGCCCGGGACGCCCATCGCGGTCATTCGCGCGGCGAGCACGTGGCCGTCGATCGCGGGTGCACCCGACAGCTCGAACGGCCGCGTCGTGCCGCGCGCTTCGGACAGCTCGGTGCCTTCGACCAGGCACATGCCTGGATAGACCATGGCGGTCTCTGTCGTCGGCATGTTCGGCGATGGCATTACCCACGGCAGGCCGGTGTGCTCGAACAGCATGTCGCGCTGCCAGCCGCGCATCGAGATCACGGCGAGCTCGAGATCGAGCTTCTCGACCGCGTGCCGCCACCGCGCGATCTCACCCGCGGTCAGGCCGTGGCGATTCGGGCACGACACCAGCCCGACGAAAGATTCGAAGCCGGGAGCGATTCCTCCGCCTTCGACGTGCTTCCCGCCGAGCGGGTTCGGGCGATCGAGCACGCAGAACGCCTTGCCGGCCTTCGCGCACGCGCGCATCGCGAGGACCATCGTCCACACGAACGTGTAGTACCGACTGCCGACGTCCTGGACGTCGTAGACCAGCACGTCGATGTCCGCGAGCATCTCGGGCGTCGGCGTCAGCGACTCGGCCGTGTGACCGTAGAGCGAGTGCACCGGCACCCCGGAGCGTTGATCGCGGGCAGTGTCGACCGAGATCATGTCCTGCGCGTCGCCACGCACGCCATGCTCGGGCCCGAACAGCGCGGTCAACGTCAGGTCGGGGCGGTGCCCGAAGATCTCGATCGCGTGCGTGTAATCGGGATCGATCGCGGTCGGATTGCACAGCAGGCCGATCCGCCGACCCTCGAGGATCGAGGCACCGTCGACCAAAAGCCGCGCGAGCCCGGTTTGGACGGTCATGATCTTGTCCTTGCCCCTGCCCGCGTTATGGGTTCAGGCGAAGATCGGGACGGGCTTGAGCGAGACCTTGCCGTCCTTGGTGAGGACGCGGAACCGCACGGCGCGGCACTGATACTGCGCCCGCAGCTTGCCCTCGTTGACCTTGAGCTTCGCGATGAAGTTCTCGAACGACACGTCCTCCGGCGCTCCGGTGGCTTTGCGCGCGGCGAGATACTCGGTGTAGACGCGCTTGTAGTAATCGGGCTCCGACTCCTGCACGAGCGCAGCCAGATCCGGATCGGGCGCCGGCTTCTCCTCGCCCTCGTCAAAGTCCACGCGGCCTGGGATGATCGGGTTGCCGGCCTCGTCGAACTCTTCCTCGCCGGGCTCGGGCCGGCCGAGCACGCGCGCGAGCATCACGTTGAGGCCGTTCGCCAGGCCATCGAGCTCGGCACCGACCGGACGGAACGTGCGATCGAGGTTGCCGTTGATGATGTCGGTGACGCCCTGCTCGATCTGATCGGCCTGCGTGATCAGCCGGCGATGAGTGAGATAGATGCCGAGCATCGCGAGCGCGAGCGAGCCGCCGCCGAGCAGCAGGATGAACAAGCTGGTGCCGGCCTTCTCCATCACCTCGCCGGGCGTCGGCTCTTCCTCGGACACGCCTGCGAGCACGATCGCGCCGGTCGTATTGGCCGGGTACTCGTCGGGCAGCGTCTTGGTCGCCGAGCGCGGCATCTTCACCGCGGCCGCGAAGTAGTCGGCGCCGTCGAGCGAGATCTTCTGCTTCGACGCGCTCTCGCCGAGCGTGCCGTCTTGCAGCAACGCGGTGAGGAGCGCCGCCTTCGCGGTGTCCTCGTCGCTGCCACCGCGGGTGAAGCTCGACGCGACGACCCGCTTGTTCTCGAAGTACGCGATGTCGGTGCCGAGCAGCGCGCGATCCTGCTGCGAGCTCTTACCGGTCTGCGCGTACGCGACGAGGATCGCGCCGATGATCACCGGGTTCTCCGGATCCTTGATGTTCGGCGCCTCGGGATCGACCACCGGGGCGACGCCGATCCGCATCACCTGCTTCCCGTCGTTCCACTGGTCCGCGATGATCACGCGCTTGTCGAGCACGACGTTGACCGCGGGGATCGTGGTGGGCAGCTTGGTCGGATTCTTCTCCTTCGGATCCTCGTTCTTCCATTGCTTCGCGACGGAGGGCACCTCGTGCTCGGCGACGACCTCGCCATTGCCATCGATCAACGCGATGCGATCGGGCTTGAGCGTGCCGGTCTTCTCCTCGGCCATGAACTTCTGAAAGCCGAGGCGCGCCTGATTGGCGCTCTCGGTCTGACTCGATGTCCGGGCCTTGATCGCGTTGACGAACTCGGCCTTCGCGGCGAGCCGCTCGGCCTTGTTCTGAACATCGCTATTGGCGAGCTGGTTGAGGCGCTGCACCACCTGGTACGCGCGTGTCAGCCGGGCATCCGCACGCTTGCGAACCCGATCGTCGAGGCTGATGTTCGACACGAAAAACGCGATCGCCGTGAGCACGGCGATGACGACCGCGACGACCGCGGTGATGACTGTGCGCGACATGCTGCCTCCGCGCGCGATTATTCGTGCGTTAACGAGAGGTTGTCAATTCACCGGGGCTCGTTCGACGCGGTCCCGCTGATCAGCTCGCAGATCAGCTTGGACCGCTCGCCCGAGTCCGGCAGCGAGCCGCAGGTCACGTAGGCGATGGCGGGCGCCAGCGCCTCGCGAAACTTCGACGCCACGAGGTAGATCCGAGGCTCGGCGGACCCGAGCCGGTCGCCGGCGCTGAACGCGAACAGCACGGTCTGGCAGGTGGCTGGAACGAAATCGTCGGTCAAGTACGCGTTCTTGATGCAAAGCGCGCTCTGCGGCAGCGCGTAGAGGCTCCGGATCTTGGCCGGCAGCTTCGCGGGCTCGAGGTTCCGCTTCTCGAGGCCGTCGTCGACGCGCTGCTGCGCCAATTCGAGCTCGACGCGATAGGCCGCCGCGACCGCTTTCGCGGTAACCGTCCCGTCGGTGACGATCGTGGTCTGATCGATCGTTTCGGGCTCCGCGAGGCTGAGATCGGCGAACGGTCCAGGCTTCTTCGTCGGCCCACTCCCGCGCAGCACCAGCAACGCGGAGATCGCGCCACCGGCGAGGATCAACGCACCGAGCGCGACCCACGGCCACCTCGATCGAGGTGGTCGGATCGAGGCCGCTCCGGTGGCCCCTTCGAGGTCGTCGGCCAGGTCGCTCGCGGTGGCAACCCGCCGCGCCCTGCTGGAAGGTGGCTCGACGGGGTCGCGGGTCGTCGCTGGCACCGGCGTCTCCCGCTCCGCGGCCCGGTTCGCCGAGCGCAGCTCCACGAGCGATTTCGACTCGACGCGCTGGGTGTCGCTCAGCCCGGGATCGGCTTCGCGAAGCGCTTGCTCGAGGATCTTGCGCATCTCGCGCGCGTTGGGGAACCGGTCGTCCGCCTTCTTCGCGAGGCAACGCATCAACGCGTCCTCGACCTTCGCCGGCACCTCGACCCCGAGCGAAGACGGCCGCTTTGCCGCCTCCGACAAGTGTTTCGTCATGATCTCGAAGTGCGTGCTGCCGTCGAACGGTGTGTCGCCGGTCAGTGACTCGAACAGCGTCGCGCCGAGCGAATAGATGTCGGTCTTGAAATCGACCTCCTGCCCGCGCACCTGCTCCGGCGACATGTACCGTACGGTGCCCATCGTCTGACCGGTGGCGGTGAGCCGCGTCGACGTCGTCATCTTCGCGATGCCGAAATCCATCACCGTGGCGGCGCCGTCCTCCTTGCGAACGAGGACGTTCGACGGCTTCATGTCGCGATGCACGACGCCGCGGCTGTGCGCGTATTCGAGAGCGCGCAGCACGTCGACCGTGATCTTGCACGACGTCCGCCAGTCGAGCCGCTTGGCCTCGAGGATCATCCGCTCCCACGTCTGGCCCTGCACGAGCTGCATGGCGAGCACGAAGAAGCCGTCCTCCTGACCGAAGTTGTAGAGGTGGACGATGTTGCCGTGATCGAGCGCCGCGAGCGTCTTCGCTTCGTCGAGGAACCGCGACTTGACCTGGCTATGCGCGGCGAGCTCGGGCGGCAAGATCTTGAGTGCGACCTCTTGCTCCGTCAGCTTGTGCCGCCCTTTGAACACCACGCTCATGCCGCCCTGCCCGAGCACGTCGACCAGCTCGTACTGGCCGAGCATCACCTTGCCGAGCATCCTGTGCGCGCCGGTCGCGCCGAGCGCCATGCCGCAGCCACCGCACTTGATGTCGATGTCGAGTACGTCGATCCCGCACTGCGGGCATTGTGGCGTCACGCAGTCACCGAATTCGCCGCGGCGCTGCGCTGCCAGCCGGGAATGCGATCGAGCCAGCGCCCGAGCTCGTCGGTGAGGATCGCCGGGTACTCGACGGGCGTGTAGTGGCTGCCGCCCCGGATGACGACGAGCCGCGACTTCGGGATCAGCCGATGGATGTGCTCGGCGGTCGCCGGCGGCGTCATCAGATCGCGATCACCGGTCACGATCGCGACCGGCACGTCGATCGTCGGGAGCACGTCCTCGGCATCGTGCTCGTCGAGCCGCGACAGCAGATCGGAGTAGATCACCCAGTCGACGTGCTGGAAGCCACCGGCGACCTGCCGGAAGATCTCGACGTCGATCGTATCCGACACCAGGCCGACGCGCTTCATCGCGTTGATCAGTGCATCGGAGCCGGCAATCCGCTTGGTCGCGCGGCCGACCAGCGAAGCTTGCGCGCGCACCAGCTTGAGCAGCATCGGGATGGTCTGGCCGATCAGCCGCGAGCCCATCACCGTGCGAAACGTGCGGCCGTACGTACCGTTGATCGCGTAGAGACCGCGCACACGCGCGCGATGACGCTTGATCGTCTCGAAGCCCACCTGGACGCCCATCGACCAGCCGATCAACACGAACTCGTCGACAGCCTCGGCGGCGAGGATCGCCATCAGATCGTCGATGTGATGCGCCATCGTATTGGCGCGCGGATCACTCGGAGCCGCAGAGCTGTACAGCCCGCGATAGTCCCAGCAGATCGTCTTGTACTCGCCGAGCGCGGCGTAGAGGTGCTTGAACGCGAGGTACGTGCCGCCGAGGCCGTTCGCGAGCACGACGCACGGGCCGCTACCGCTGACCTGGTAGCCGATGCGCGTGCCATCCCCAGCAACGAGGTGTCGCTGGTCGATGGTCCCCGGCATCGAAACCAACGTTAGCCGAAAAAGCGATGGGCCGCTCGAAAGCGGCCCATCGCAACCCAGTGACCAGAGACCCAGTGACCAGAGACAGAGCTCAGTTGCAGATCAGAAGTAAAACATCGCGGCGAGGCGAGCGCGCGAGTAGTTCTCGGCGTCGTTGCTGCGCTCGCTCGGCGGCGTCACCTGACGGGTCGCCACATCGGCGTCGCCCGACAGCTCGTCGCTCGAGGCGGTGGCACGGCTACCCGCGCGAACGTCGAACATGAGGTGGAAGTTCGGCGTGGCCGCGTAGCGCAGGCCGATGCCGATCTCGCCGTAGTTCTGGCGAGTCTCGAATGCGCCGTCGCCAACTTCCGCCTGCTGCACGCCGATGCCGCCCAGCACGTACGGGGCGAGCTTGTTGTACGCGCCGATCTCGTAGACCAGCGCGACGCCCATCTTGCGGTCGACGCGGAGGTTGTCCGCGTACTCCTGCTTGCCGATCTCGCCTTCGAGCAGGAGGCCCTGCGTCAGGCGGAAGCGCCCGAGCAGACCGATCTCGCTCGAGTCCTTGGTGTCGAAGCCATCGGTGCCTTCGACCTGATTGCCACCAGCGAACAGACCGATGCCGAACCTCGGCAGCTGCGGGCGCGCGGCTGGCGCGACCACGACGGCGGTTCTCGCGGCGGGCTGCACCGGGTAGTACGACGGCTCCGAATAGGTGCCGTAGTACGACGGGACCGGCTGGTAGTAATAGTAGTAGCGGGGGTACGGCTGGTAATACCGCGGGTAGTAGCTGTACCGCGGTCCGACGTAGATCCGGCCACGGACACCCCAGCTCGAGCGACCCGAGTAGCCCGAGTAAGATGGGCGATACGCGGGGCGCGAATAGTTGATCGAGACACCGCCATGCGCGCGGGCATGGACGCGACCACCACCGCCGAAGCGGTAGCGACCGGCGTCAGCAGTCTCTGCCTGCGCGATCGTACCGATGGTGGCGATGGCGAGTGCAGTGGCGAAGAGGGAGCGGTTCACTGGGATGAGCCTTTCGTTATTCCGAGTCGGCGAGTCAGGAGTCGGGTTGAAGACGCCCGAGCTTGCTAACCGGTTTAGTGTGCACTCGACGGGCCAGTCGCGCTACGGGTTGTTCGCCTAGGAAACGTCGGCAATATTCCAAGCTTACACTCCACCAGGGATCACATGTCGCCGGGTGGTGTGACTGGTTTTTCACGATGTCGTGGAGATGTGGCCGAGTGACGACAGCGGCCGTCCGAAGCTCTCTGGGTTGAGAATCCATCGCAACCCCGCCAAGTCGCAGGCATCCTTGACACTCGAGGGACCTGGTCCCTAAGCTCTCGCGACAACGGAGGACTGCACTTGAGCGATTCGAAACGAACCGGCAGCCGTGACATCAGCGACCTCAAGGCACGCCTCGGCTTGAAGAAGGGCGCGGCTGCGCCGGCAACAGGACAATCGTCACGCTCGACGAATGGTGTGACGGCACCGCCCGGTCTGAACTTGCCACCGCCTCCCGGTCTGGAACCACCAGCGCCGAGAGGTCCCGTGATTCCGAATGCCGCCGACGATCCGTTCGGCGCGATGAACGCGATGGCAGCCGTCGGCACGGTGCAACGCGCTCCGGAGATCGTGATCGTCAACGACGGTAAGCCGGTCGAGAACATCGGCCAGAAGTCGGCGTTCGCGACGTTCGCGAGCATCGGTCTCCCCGCGATCTTCGCGCTCGTGATCGGCATCCTCCTCGGCAAGATCCTGCTCGCCTCGGATACGTCCGGCACGAACGCGGATCAAGCGAAGGAGCTGCTCGGCGCGAAGGACAAGCCGCAGACAGTCTCCGGTCTCAAGCAGTCGCTGTCGTCGATCGATACGCTGCTCGACGAGACCAAGACGAAGAACCAGTTCCGTCCCGACAAGAAGTTCGACAACGAGCTCAAGACGCTCGCCGCCAAGCTCGAAGTCAAGGAGCGCGCGGTGCTGTCACGCGCGAAGACGTTCAACGACGAGCTCGCCGGTCACACGCTGCAGTTCTATGCGGGTGTCGCCGAGGTCAAGGCGCTGATCGACACGCACATCAAGGCGGCCAGCGCAGACAACAACGCGCTGACGAAGTCCAAGGAGAAGATGGACGCTGCGGCGCTCAAGGACACCGAGAACGCGCCGCTCGCACAGTCGGGTCAGCTCCGCTGGGCGGTGCTGATCCAGGCGCCCACCGATCAAGACAAGACGGCGGAGTTCGGCGCCAAGCTCGTCGAGCTCGGTGGGGTGTACTGCGGCACCGCCGACAAGCCGACGGCAAAATGCCCCGAGGGCGAGTCGCCCACGGCGGTCGCGTATCGCGCCGAGGTCGGCGCGCCGATCCTCACCAAGGGCGACATCGCCTCGCCAACCAGCGACGCGGTGCCGGCGAAGAAGATCGTCCAGCTGCTCTCGGGCGGCGTGCGCGACACGCTGATCAAGGGCGCCGAGGGCGTCGCGTCGGAGGTCTACTACCAGAAGCGCCTCCGCAATCTTTACGAGCTGTTGCGTGGCAAGGCCGGCGCTGACGGCAAGGCGTCGGGTGGCCTGATCGACATCGGCAACGACCTCGAGCGGAAGATGACCCTTGAGATCAACCGCTGATCCAGCAGGATGAGTCGTTGTGGGATGAGTTGCACTGGCGCTGAATCGGATCGACCGGCGGCGCGTCTAGAAGGGAACCCATGAAGCGCATCAAGTACTTGCTCGTCGCCTCGCTCGGTCTCGGTCTCGTGACCACGAGCTTCGCCGCGCCCGACGCCGCCAAGAAGCCCGCCCCGAAGGCACCTGCCAAGACACCGGCGAAGGCCCCGGCGAAGACCAAGCCGGCGCCGCCGAAGAAGATCGTGATGGTCTCGGCGGACAAGAAGAAGGCGCTCGCCGAGCTCTACGGTGGGTTCAAGTTCGGGATGGCCAAGGACGACGTCCTCAAGGTGCTCGCGAAGCAGATCGACGAGCGCTTCGAAGAGAAGATCAAGGCCACCGAGGACATCACCCGCAAGGACAAGCTCCGCGCCGAGAAGAAGCGCGAGCTGTCCGACGTGCAGAAGAGCTACGTCGAGTTCAACGGCAAGAACGTCGGTGGTTGGGACGTCTCGATCATCGAGGGTGAGTTCGCCCACAAGACGGGCGAAGCGATGCTCGATCGGTGGGAGAACAAGGACGGCAAGAATCAGCGCCGGTTCTTCTTCTTTCACGACAGCAAGCTTTGGAAGATGGCGATCTCGGTCGACGTCTCGATCCTTCCCGAGGACAAGCGCAACTTCGAGACCTTTTCCGGCGTCATGCAGGGCAAGTACGGCCCCGGCGATGTCGAGAGCGGCGTGATCACCTGGTACTCGGACGAGTTCCACGTCCGCGCGGTCGACAAGCTGAAGACGTATACGGCGCTGATCCTCGCGATCGAGCAGCCGGCGACCAAGAAGCAGCTCCTCGCGACGCGCGAAGAGAAGGCCGACAAGAAGCCGGAGACGTCGCCCGTGATCAAGTCGGTGCTCGATACGGACGGCACGGACAAGCCGGACGTGAAGTCGAACCGCAACGCTGTCGACGCCGTGATCAACGCCAACGGCGGCAAGCCGCCCAAGAAGTAGCGAGGCCGAGCAACCGACTGCGACTCCCAACGCCACCTTCGGGTGGCGTTTCTTATTGGAGGACGCGGGGGGCCAGGAAGCGGCTGGCTGACTGCGATGCACCGGTCAGCGCGTCCGGCGTCACCGCGACGTCGAGCTCGCGGGCCGAGATCGATCCGTGGCATCCACCGCACACGCCATCGAACAGCGTGCGCGAGACACCCATCGAGATGTTCTCGCCGGGGCCGAGCTGATGCTCCTCGCCCATCGTGGCGATCACGTTGCCGTCCGCGTCCTCGAGCTGGAACACGACGCCCTGCCCGCTGGGTAGCGCCACCTTGACCGAGCCGTCGTCCTCGAGCGGCACGCGTCCGAGCAGCGTGCGTTGCTCGAACAAGCCACCCGGGGCAGTGCAGCCGGTGGGCGGGCACGTGCCCTCGCGGAACACCGCGAGGAAGCGCCCCTCGTCGAACGCGTCGAGCGGACGGCCGCGCCGGAGGTTGGCGACCAGCAGCGTGAACGTCATCGGTGCGTCGGGTAGATGGAGCGTGGCATCGGCGGCGCCGTCGACACTGCCGCCGAACACCAGCTGGCGGCGGTTCTCGTAGAGCTGGCGCGGCGGCGCGGCGTACGCGAGCACCGCATCGACCTGCACATCGCCACCAGCGCCGGTGAGCAGCGGCGACCGCACCTGCGTGCGCGGATCGACCATCACGATGGCGAAGTTGTGGTTGCCGACGTTGCTCGCGAACGCCGCCATGATGCGGCCATCGGGAAGCGAGCGCGGGCGGCGATAGCCACCGCCGCCACCGCGGCCATCGGCGCTCCCCGCGTCGAGGATGCGGAGCGCTTGCAGATAGCCGGTGTCGGTGCGGCCCTGCTCGAACGGACCGATGCTGCGATTGAAGACTGCGAGGGCACCGGCCGCGCCGGGGACCGCAGGTGCGCCGGTCGTGGTGTCGACATCGGCGAGGATCAACAGGAAGTCACCGTTGGACGCTTCGACGATGTCGGTCGCCGACGAATAGCCGATCGATGGATTGGCCGTGGTCAGGTCCGACATCGTCGGATCGACGAACAGCGAGTCTTTGCGCTGCGCGAGCAGCGGGTGGTAGTCGGTGAGGTCCCAGTTGATGCGACGACCGGCGAGCTGATAGAAGCCCGCGCTCGCCTTCTCGGTGGTCATCGTCACGCGGCCCTCGCGCATGAACGCCGGCCCGAGCTCGGAGTTCGAGAGGAACGTCATCTGCTCGGCGTTCGCGAGGTCGGCGGTGAGGTTGGTGATCGGAGCGCGCCACAGATCGGACTGCGGCAGCAGCCGCTTGCGCGACTTGAGCGCGCCGGCCTTGCCGCGCGTCGAGGCGAACACGACGTTCGCGCCGTCGGGCGAGAACACCGGATCGAAGTCGTGGACCTTCAATCCGTTCGAATCGGCCGCCGCGGCGGAGATCTTCGTGCACGTTCCGGTGGAGAGGCTGACGACGTAGACGCCGAGCGCGTCGGCGGCGCTGGCGCGCGCCGCGAACACCACGCGATCGCCGTCGTTGGCGACGTTGGGCGCCTGGATATCGCCGCCGGCCGCGAGCCCGGCGCAGCTCTGCGACAGGTTGGTGGCGCCGGCGATGTCGATCGGGGCGGTGATGACGCCCAGGGCGTCGAAGGCAGCGTTCACGGCGAGGAGCGACCCGCCGCCGCGGAAGGTGTCGAACTCGAGGCGACCTGCATCGGCGCTCGCGGCGGGACGGTTGACGAACACGATCTTGGCGCCGGCGGCGCCGAAGTCGGTGGCATCCCCTGCCGCGATCAGCGCGACGCGCTCGCGGCGCAGCCACTCCTGAACGATGCAGAACGGCGTGGCCGGCGTGACCGAGGGATCGAAGTTGGTGGGGCACACCGCGGGATCGGCGCCGTTCAGCGGGCCGGGGGTCTCGAGCACCGGGCCGCCGCGATGGATGATGCCGAGCACGCCCGTGGGGACGCGCTGATCGTCGTCGTCGAGGATCGCCTTCGCGACCGCGCGCCCGCGACGCGCATCGGGAAACTCGACCGCCATGAACTCGTTGCGGAACAGCTCGTAGTTCTTGCGCAGGGCGACCGACGAGAAGGAGCCGATCGAGCCCGAGCGCAGCTTGAAATCGTTGGCCGACTGCGGGCTGTGACAGGCCTGGAA
>JACCYD010000086.1 GCA_013696695.1 Deltaproteobacteria bacterium
CGTCGTAGGTGCCGCGACGGCCGGCGATCAGCGCACCCACATCACCGACGTGCAGGTGCACGCGCCCGTCGTCGAGCGGGCGTCTCGCGTAGTCGCCATACGTGGCCTGGTTCCAGCGCACGACCTCGGGCACGAGCTCCGCCACAACCACGCGAGCGCCGGGCGGCACGCCATCGAGCGTGGCGCGCAGCGTGAAGCCGAGGCCCAGACCGCCGACCAAGATCCGCGGCCTGGCCACGTTGACGACGGTCGCGGCGACGATGCGCCCGAATTCGTCCTCGGAGTCATGGACGTCGCTCGACATCAGCGTGCGTTCGCCAATGCGGATCGCGACATCCTTGCCCCGACGGACCAAGACCATCTCGGTGGTTGACCGGACTTTCGGTTTGGCCATTGTGGGCGCCTCTTGTACCGCTGCAGAAGCGAACGCGCTGGCGCGGCCGGCGGTCTTCTTCCGGCTCACCTCGCGAGGAGGACGATCAGCCCGTCGGTGATCGTGTGCCGCCACATCGCGTAGTCGTGCCCGCCGGAAAATTCGGCGTACGTCACCGGATAGCCCTTGGCCTCGAGCACGTCGCGGAAGCGCCGGTTGCTGTCGCGCAGATGCGCTTCGAACACCCCGGTGTCGACGTAAAACCGCAGCGGCAGCTTCGGCCCCTTCGCGTACTCGCGAATCATCATGCCGCCCTCGACGTAATCCGGTGGGTCGCCATCGAATTGATGAGGTCGTGGCCACAGCGCGGCCGAGTTCGCGAGCACGTTGCCGACAACGGCCGAGTGGTGCAGCCCCATGTACACCGCCTGCGTGCCGCCCAGGCTCGAGCCGGTCACGACCGTCTCGGCCGCGGTGAGGCCGGCGCGGTAGTCGGCGCGCAACTTCGAGACGAGCTCGTCGACGAGGAACGCCGCGAACGACGCCGACTCCGCGAGGTCCCGCCGGCGATCCGCACCGTTGGCAACGAGCGCCGCGACGACGGGTGGGATCTTGTTCGCCGCGATCAGATTGTCGAGGATGCGCGGTAGCGGAAGCCGCGACTCCTTCTCGATGCCATAGACCTCGCCGTCGAACGCGATCACGAGCGGGTACTGCTGCTTCGGATCGAACCCCGGCGGCAGGTACACGCCGACACGCCGCTTCTCCCCGAGCTTCCGGCTCTCGAGCTCGATAAGCTTCAGGGTGCCCTTTGGCGTCGCCGGGTTCTCGGCGAGGTACGGCTCGGCCGGCGGCCCCGGCAGTTGCACGCGCGACATTCCTCCGACCCCGAGCGGATTGTTCGGATCGACCAACCGCTTCGCGAACCGGTCGTCGGCCGTCCGCTTGACGTCGGGTCGAATCGGCTCGTGCAGTGGCCGCGGACCATCGGTGGCCACGAACGCGTACTCGAAGCTCGCGACGGCCGGGATCCGGCCCGTCAGGTAGTAGAGATCGGAGTCGCCGATCCGCAGCATCTGCTGCTCGCGCTCGACGGGGCCGCCGAACACGCCGACGTACGGCGCACTCGACCGCATCACGAACGTCACCAGCCGACTGTCGGCATCGCCGGGATACGGCTCGATGATCGGCGCCTTGCCCTTCAGGTCCGCCCAGAACTTGTCGAGGGCCGCCTGGTTCTTCGCGCGCGCAGCGAGCACGGCCTCGACGATCCGCGGGCTATCGATGCGCTGCTTCGCCTGCTCCTCCGCGTACGCGTCTGCCGTCATGATGTCCTCGATCTTGATCTCGTAGCGTCCTGCGTCGGTCGCCTGCGCGTCGGCGAATGGTCGCACCTCGATGTCATAGGCGCCGGCCACGGTCGTCTCGATCGTGAATGGCTCGGGACCATTGTCGCCGTTGGGGCTATCGAGCTCGGCGCTCTGTTTACCGCTCGGATCGTAGGTGTACAGCGCGATATCGATGCCCTTCTGCATCACGACGCCCTTCACGACCGTCGCGGCGCTCGCGTCGATGCGATAGCGATGTGATTCACCCTTGCGTACCGCCTTGTCGACGGGCTTGCCGCGCTCGAGCGTCTGCGCGTCGACCTTCGGCGCCAGCTTCGCCTCGGGCGCAGGCGACGAACACGCCACGAGGAGCAACAACCACCGGTGCATGGATGGAGATTCTCACAGCAGACCTACGCGCAGTGACGCAGGTCAGTGCTTGCGCGCGTCTGCGACGAGCGGATCGTCCGCCTCGGGATCGTGCAGCCTGTCGAGGAATGACTTGTATGACTTCGCCGCGTCAGGGCTGCCGAGGCCCTCTTGCACCTTGGCGAGCTGGTACGTGAGCTCGGAAAGTGCGGTGAGCTCCGACGAGTTGACAGGGCCAAGCGCGACTTCACCGCGGCGCGCGAGCACCGTCTGGATCTCGCTGTACGCCTCGGGGTAGCGCTTCGCATCGAGCGCCGCGCGAACCGCGAGGATGTGAGGCAGCGGGGTGTCGGCCATCTTGATGGCGTCCTGCAGCACGATCATCGCCTGCTGTGGCTTGCCCTTGAGGCGCAGCGCTTCGGCTTCGATCAGCTTGCCGTACGCGCGACGGCTCGGCGCCGTGTCGTCGGCAAACTTTTGCGCGGTTGCGAGCGCAGGTTTGAAATCACCCACGGCGAGCTGCACGAGCGCGGCCTGCAGCAGGCGATACGGCTGATTCTTGACCCTGGCCGCACTCGCTCGCGCAGCAACGGCGTCACCTCGGCGGGTATGCAGCATGGCGAGCATGGCCTGCTTGGTCTCCGCGCCGTCGGGGTCGGTCTTGTTGTCCGCAGGGAGGGCGTCCTCGAGGATCTGGATCGCCTCTCGCGTCCGTCCCTCTGACGCGGCCAGGTCTGCCGACATCGTTGCTGCCATCGACGGATTCGAGGCCTTCAGCTTGGCGAGGATCTCGAGTGCCTTGTCGCGCTGGCCCATGAGCGCGTATGCGATGACCGTGTTGACATAGACCGACACCGTGATCCGTGGAAACTCCGCGAACACCGCGCGCTCTTCCTCGGCTGCGCGTTCGAAGTTACCGACGGCGATCTCGAAGCTCGCGAGGTTGTCGCGAACGATGATTTCCTTCGGATGGAGCTTTGCTGCTTTGCGACCTTGCTCGACCGCCTTCTGCCGGTCGCCCTGATAGAAGTACGCGAGGGAGAGGTTGGCCGCCGCCGGCAGATCCTTCGGCCATTTGGCGAGCAGCTGCGTGTAGTGCGCGATCGCGCGCTCGTACTCCTCGGTGACCTGCCGATAGTAGTCGCCAAGGAATTTCTGGCGATCACGCTCGCCCATGTTGTCGACGCTCGCGAGCGTGCGCTGGAACTGCGCACGCGACTCGGTCTTGCGCCCGAGGTTCGAATACACGATCGCGAGATTCATGCGTGCGAGCGCGAACCCGGCATCCTTGGCGATCGCTCGCTCGAGATGCGCCGCCGCACTCGCGTAATCGCCGGTCGCCTTGGTTGCCAGACCCAGCGTGTATTCGCGATCGGCATCGAGCGACGCCGACATTCCGCTCTGCTCGCGCTCGGCCTCGGGAACGGGCTCGCCTAGCTTCACGCGCAGCGATGACGCGAGCCGCGCGGTGACCGGCGCCACGGCGTCGAGAGATGTCGCCTCTGCCGTCTCGGCGAACACGCTCGTGCCACTCGCATCGACAACCGTCAGCCCGATCTCGAACTTCGCGCCGCGTTGACTCGCCGATGGCTTCACCGTCAGCACTCGCCCACCATCGCGTTGCGCGATGAGGCCTGCGAGCTTGTCGTCGACCGGGACATCCTTGCCGAACGTCGAAGCGACACGCCGGAGCGACGAGCCCGTGACCGGATCCAGGATCGTCGATCGCCGCAAGCTCGAGACGATGATCGCCTCGACGGTTCCGTCGAGCGATGCCTCGGAGGTCGTGTTCGCGAGCGTCAACACGAGTGTGGCCATCGGCCCGGTGTCGTCGACGGGCGCCTTCGCGACCGGCGGCACTGACGCAGATCCGCGCGCCACGCCCGCAGGCTTGTCCTCCGGCGTTTTCGATGACCACACCCCGAAGCCAATCCCGCCGACGATCGCGAGTCCACCGATGCAGATCGCCGGCACGATCCATCGTGGACGCATCGAGACCTTGTGCAC
>JACCYD010000173.1 GCA_013696695.1 Deltaproteobacteria bacterium
AGCTCGTCGTCACCCACGGTCAGCCACGCACCGTGCTGCGGTGGACCAAGATCGCCGGCTCGGTGCGCGCGCTCCACGTGCAACCGATGCTCGCGCCGCGCGACTATCACTCGACGCACCACGAGAACGGCATGTTCCGCTTCGATCCGGAGGTCGACGGCGAACGGGTGACGTTCCGGCCGTACCCCGACTGCCCCGCGATCCACGTGACCTCGAACGCGCTCTATCAGCACGCGCCGGACTGGTATCGCAACTTCGAGCTGTCCGCCGAGGCCGAGCGCGGCCTCGACTGCAAGGAGGACTGCGCGGCGCCCGGGACGTTCACGTTCGATCTGAGCGCCGGACCGGCGGCGATGATCCTGTCGACCAAGCCCATCGAGGGAATGGCATCGGCGCAGCAGATCGCGGATCGGCTGTTCTCGTCGGAGCAGCAGCGCCGCAGCAAGCTCGGGCCTCCGCTGGCGCGTGCGGCCGACGCGTATCTCGTCGTGCGCGGAACCGGCAAGACGATCGTCGCCGGTTATCCGTGGTTCTCCGACTGGGGCCGCGACACGTTCATCTCGCTGCGCGGGCTGTGCCTGACGCCGGGCGCGGAGCGTCGCGAAGATGCGCGGCAGATCCTGCTGCAGTGGGCGAGCGTGGTGTCCGAAGGCATGCTGCCGAACCGGTTCGACGAATCGAGCGCGACGCCCGAGTACAACTCGGTCGATGCCGCGCTGTGGTTCGTGATCGGCGCGCACGCGTATCTGCAGGGCAAGGTCGCCGCCGATGACCGCGCGCGCATCGAGACCGCGATCAAGGCGATCGTCGATGGCTATCGCGCCGGGACGCGCCACGGCATTCGCGCCGATCACGACGGGCTGATCGCCTGCGGTGTGCCGCATCTCCAGCTGACCTGGATGGACGCCAAGATCGGCGACTGGGTGATCACGCCGCGAATCGGCAAGCCGGTCGAGATCCAGGCGCTGTGGATCAACGCGCTCGCGATCGCGGGCTACACCGACGAGGCACAGCGACTCAAGGAGACGTTCGTCGCCCGGTTCTGGGATGCCAGCCGCGGGCAGCTCCACGACGTGGTCGATTGCGATCACGTCCCGAACACCTTCGATGCCAGCTGCCGGCCGAACCAGATCTTCGCCGTCGGCGGCTTGCCGAAGCCGCTGCTCGAGGGCGAGCAAGCGCGCGCGGTGGTCGACACGTTCGAGCGCGAGCTGTGGACGCCGGCAGGTCCGCGTTCGCTCGCACCCGGCGATCCTCGCTACGCGCCGCATTACGGCGGAGGACCGCGCGATCGCGACAGCGTCTATCACAACGGCACCGTGTGGCCGTGGCTCGCCGGCGCGTTCATCGAGGCGTGGGTCCGCGTGCGCGGCAACACCGCCGAGGTCAAGCAGCAGGCGCGCCGCCGCTTTGTCGAGCCGATGATGGAGCGGCTGACGATCGCCGGGATGGGGCACATCGCGGAGATCTGTGATGCGGATTTCCCCCACAAGCCCGTCGGCTGCCCGTTCCAGGCGTGGTCGGTGGCCGAGCTGATGCGGATCGACGGCCTGCTCGGATGAGCCTCGCGCGCTCGCGCGCTACACGGCCGCGCGTTCTTGATACCCTCGTCGCGTGATCATCGCAGTCGCGGGAACCGGCACCGGCGTTGGCAAGACGCACGTCGCGTGCGCACTGGTCGGCGGCTTGCGCGATGCCAAGAAGCGCGCCGTCGGCTGGAAGCCAGTCGAGAGCGGTGTCACCGCGGAGTCGATCAATACCGACGAGGCGCTGCTCGCCGCGATCTCGGGCGGCCCGGCGGCGCCGACGCTGCGGCTCAAGGCCCCGGTCGCGCCGAACGTGGCCGCGCGCCGCGAAAACGTGACGATCGATCCGGTTGCCATCCGCACCGCGCTCGCGGAGCTCAACCAGAAGCACGAGATCGTCGTGCTCGAGCTCGCCGGCGGGTTGTTCTCGCCGTTCGACGACACGCTCGACAACGCCGAGTGGCTCGCTCGGTCGAACCTCGCACCGCGTGTCTTGCTGGTCGGCTGGGATCGGCTCGGCATCCTGCACGAGGTGTCGTCGACGATC
>JACCYD010000196.1 GCA_013696695.1 Deltaproteobacteria bacterium
ATCGGTAACATCCTGCGCGAGCGCCTTCGCGACGTCGCGGGTGCCACCGGCGCGTACTGCTCGGGGCTCGAGCTGTCGCCGAACTCGCGCGTCCTGCTGCACAAGCTGCTCGAAGCGTTCACCGAGCAGCGCCAGTGGCGCCGTGCGATCGAGACGCTCGATCAGCTCAGCGCCCAGGAAGCGTCGCCGGATCGCCGCGCGCGCTACCACTACACCGCGGCCGTGATCGCCCGCGACGAGCTCAAGGATGCCGAGCTCGCGGTCGACAAGTTCCACGCCGCGCTCGACGACGCGCCGCTGACCCCGAAGGCCTTCGACGGTGTCGAGAAGCTGCTTGCCGATCGCAAGGACTGGAAGAACCTCGCGCGCGCGTATCGCCGTCAGCTCAAGCGAATGGGCGAGGATGCTCCGATCCCCGCGCTGGTCGAGCTGTGGACCAAGCTCGGCGACGTTTGCGTCGATCACCTGAACGACGCGGAAGCCGCCACCGAGGCCTACCAGGTCGCGAGCGAGCTTGCCCCCGAGGACATGGCGCGTCACGAGCAACTCGCCGATCTCTACCTCGAGGCCGGCGAAGCTCGCCGTCACGAGGCGATCGCGGAGCTCCAGCTGTTGCTCAACCACCAGCCGGATCGCGTCGAGCTCTACAAGGCGCTCGCGCTGCTCTATCGAGCCGAGCACGAGCTCGACAAGGCGTGGTGCGTCGCGCAGGCGCTGGTGTTCCTCGGCGCTGCCTCCGACGAGGAGAAGTTGCTGTACGAGCGTTTCCGTCCGTCGCAGTTCCAGCCCGCTCCGCGGCGCCTCACCGAGGAGCTGTGGCAGAAGGCGATCATCCATCCGCGTGAGGATCGCCATGTCGGTGCGATCTTCACGTCGACGCTCGGTGCACTTGCCGGCGGCACGGCGCAGCCGATCACGGCATTCGGCCTCACCGCCGATACCCGGGTGGATCTCGATCGCGACCCGCGCGCTGTCACCCGGATCGTCAAGTACGTCACCAGCGTGCTCGCGATCGACCCTGCGCCCATGGTGTGGCTGCAGGAGGGTGGCGATGGCTTGCGAGTCGCGAACACGGTCGGTCTCGGTGCCGAGCGGCAGCGCCTCGTGCCATCGCTGCTGGTCGGCGCTTCGCTGATCGGCAAGTCGGACGAGCGCGAGCTCGCCTTCGAGGTCGGCAAGCGGATGGCGTATCTCCGGCCGGAGCGCTTCGTCACGCTCGCGCTCGGCTCGCTGCCGAAGCTCGAGGCCGCATTCGCGGCGTCGGTGCTCGCCGGTGGCAAGAACGTCACGGCCCACGATGGCAAGCCGTTCTCGGGCAACGAGGAATCGCAGACCCTCGCGAAGACGCTGCGCCAGCAGGTGCCGCGGCCGCTGCTCGAGCAAGTCGGCGAGCTGTCCAGCAAGCTCTCGGGTCGAGTCGGCAACGGCCTGATCGCGGGCTGGCGAACGGCCACCGACCTCACCGCCAACCGCGTCGGCTTCGTGGTCTCGAACGACCTCGAGACCGCCGCCAAGGCGATCGCCACCGAGGGCGCGGCGCTGTCGAGCCTGTCGGTCAAGGACCGGCTGCGCGACCTGTTGTCGTTCGCGGTCAGCGAGGCATACTTCAACGTGCGCCGTCACCTCGGCCTGCACGTCCGTGAGGAGGTTTCGGCGTGAAGACTACCTGGCTCGCACTCGCAGCGTTCGGCGTCTCGTGCGGCGGTGGCATGGACGAGCCACCGCTGTGCCCCACCGGGGACTGCACGCCGCCGACGCGCACCGTCGTCAAGTGGACGTTCAACGTGCACCCCGAGATGCTGTTTCCCGGGGACACCTGCCAGGATCTCGAAGCGCGCAACGTGCGCGTCGACCTGGCGAGCGTCGCTGACCCCGCGACGATCGTCGAGACCAAGGAGGTCGAGTGCAACCAGGCGCAGGCCTCGTTCCTCGCGCTCGCTCCGGGCGATTACATCGCGACCATCACGCCGCTCGATCGGTTCACGGTCCCGATGTTGAAGACGCCGGTAATGGCGACGTTGACGGCTGGCACCGCCGACGTGCCCACCACGGCCGTGATCAACGTGCCGTGGGACAGCTGGCTCGGCGCGTACACCGGCACGTTCCTGTTCCGGCTCGCGTGGGCCGGCGCCTCGTGCGAAGCGGCGGTTCCGACCGTCGTCACGCAGACGTTGACGCTGATGGTCGACGGCGGAACCGTAGCCACCGCCACGACCGATGTCGGGCAGAAGCTCGACGGTTCCGATCCGAAGCCGTGCCGCAAGCTCGGCGAGTCGTTCGCGCAGTTCGCAGAAGGCCTACCGTTCGGGCCGGCGACGCTGACCGTGATCGGCAAGGACGCGCTCGGCGAGGTCGCGTTCGACAACACGTTCGACGCGTTCATCGGTGCTGCGAAGAACAACCCGACGATCACGTTCGACGTGCCTGCGCCGCCGCCGCCCGATGCAGGCGTCGACGCGCCGATGGACTGAGCGCAAGCTCTCTCCCAGGCGTCCAATTTGGTTAACGCGGGCCGGCGCGTCGGTGCGCTCGCCGAAGCGATGTGACAGGCTTGCTCATGCGCTTCGTCTGGATCCTCGCTTCAGGGATCCTCGCGGCGTGTCCCGGGCCTGGTCGTCCCGCCAAGCCGGAGCTCGCGCCGTCGGGTCCGAAGTTGCTGGAGCCGCGCCCGGTCGATGCGAGCGTGCGGGGCGCCGCGTACTTGACCGCGGTGGCCGCGCAGATCCAGCCTGCGTGGGGCCAGTTCCTCGAGGACTGCAGGTTGCGCCTGCCGAGCACGCATCCGCTGAATCAGTCGTCGCTGGTCGCCGTCGCCGAGCTTCACATCGCTCGCAACGGACGGGGCATCGCGCGGATCGCCGCCGGTAGCGGCAACGGCGATTTCGACACCGCAGTGTTCGATGTCGCGAGCGATGCGGGGCCGTTTCCCGCGCCGCCGGTGGAGCTGATCTCCGACGACGAGGCGGCGCACGTACGGTGGATGTTCGCGCGCGATGCGCGGCAGGCCGGGCCCGCGACCGCGGCGGTGTTCGACGTCAAGTTGCCGCTGGTCGCGGTGGTCGAGCGGTTGATCGCGGGGAAAGCGCTCGATCGAGCGATCGAGAGAGTCGCCGCTGCGCCGGCAGATCCGGATCGGTTGGCGGCGACGGAGCGGGTGATGGTCGCGGTGCTGCGCGAGGGGTTGTACAGCGCGAACGGCGTCGCGCGGCGCGCCGCGGTCGAGGCGGTGGCGCGCGCGAACGTCGGTGTGCTCGCGCAGGACGTCCACGCGCTCGCGGGGCCGATTCCTGATCTCGAT
>JACCYD010000201.1 GCA_013696695.1 Deltaproteobacteria bacterium
AGGGCAGGGTGCTGGCTAACGGCCAGTCGAGGTGACTCGCAGGACAGTGCAACAGAAAGTAAACCGCCTGTGAAAGCAGGTAAGGGTGAAACGGTGCGGTAAGAGCGCACCGCCTCGTCGGTGACGACGAGGGCACGGTAAACCCCACCCGAAGCAAGACCAGACAGGGGTCGCGTTGCCCGCGCGATGACTCCGGGTTGGTTGCTCGAGCCCGTCGGCAACGACGGGCCTAGAGGAATGATCGCCAACTACAGAACTCGGCTTATTGACCTCTCCATCGTGACGGCCTTTTACAACTTGAGTTTGGGTTCGGGAGCGGGAACCGCTCTCGAACCGCGTGTTACCGTGGCCGAGCTATGACGAGCGGGCCGGAATGAGCAACGAGAAGCGTTCACCCGTGCACGAGATCGTGAACGCCTTGTGGCGGGCGCTTCACGACCTCGGGACGGACGCCCAGCTCGCAGACATCGAGCGCTGGGGCTTCTCGATCCACATGGCGCTGTCGGCGCCCGGCCGCGAGTATCACAACCACGATCACGTCGTGGAGCTGACCGTCGAGGGCGATCCCCTCGAGGTGATCGCCGCCCTCTATCACGACTCGGTCTATCTCCAGGTCGATCAGGATCTCCCTCATTCGATGAAGCCGGAGCTCGGCACCGTGCTCGCGCACGAATCCGCGGGCTGGCGGATTCTTCCGGCAGCAGCCGCCATCGCCGGCGATACGCTGGCCGTGTTCGGCCGCAAGATCGGCGACATCGTCACTGGCACCACCGGCCTCAACGAGATCGCCTCGGCGTTGATCGCCAGCATCCAGCTCAAGGATCTGTTGACCCGCGAGCAGCGCATCGCCATCGCGGCCTGCATCGAGCAGACGGTCCCGTTCCGTGCCGATCCGGTGGCGCCGCTCCACGATCGCCTCGTGTTGCTCGGCTTCGACGGCAAGCTGCTCGACGACACGATGCGGCGCGCGGTCCGGCTCGGCAATCGCGACGTCGCGAACTTCGCGGAGAACGATGCCGCGCAGTTCCTCGACAACACCTGGAAGCTGCTGCCGGAGAGCAACCCGGCGCTCCACGCACCGCTGGTCTACACGGTTCGGGATTACCGCACCGCGCTGCAAAAGATGGAGGGCTTCTTGTCGAAGCTCCCCGCCGAGCGCGTGTTTCACCATTATCAGGACGAGCCGAAGCACGAGACGTATGCGCGGCACGTCGCGCGTACCACCGGCAACCTCGAGCTCGCCGGCCGCTATCTCCGCGCGAAGCTGTACGCGATCGCCGTGATCGAAGCCGTCGCCGAGTCGACCGGCGGCGACGTGCCGATCGATTACTTCATGGGCGCGTCGAAGCAGTTCCTGAACCGCATCGATCTGCGGCGGATCGAGCAGTTCCTGCCCACGCTGCCGCCCGCGAGCGACCTCGACGCGTCGCTCCTCCAGCTGCTCGCGAAGGGCCGCACGTCCGAGTCGAGCTTCGACACCGGACCGTCGCCGATCGCGACGTTCCTCTACGCCGCGGTGGGGGAGGCCGAGATCATGCGCGGCATGGACAAGGCGCGGACGTACTGGGCGGGCGGCTACGACTCGAATGCGTTCCTGCAGGCGCTTCCCGCGAAGCCATGCGCCGGTGTCGCGCGTGCGGCCGGCAACATCGTCGACACGCGTCGCGATCGCTTGTTCGCCCTGGCCGAGCGTCTCGAACACTGACATTCTGAGGCCATGCGCATCGCTCTGCTGGCCCTCCTCGCAGCCTGTGGATCCGACGATGTCGATCTCACCGGGCTGTATCGGGTGGACAGCGCGATCGGCTCGGAGCCCTGCGGTAGCGATGCGACGATCGAGCATCCGCCGTTCGTGCAGTTCGCGGAGATGGAGCTGTTCGGCACGCCGTACTTCGGTTACGCCGGCTGCACCGACGAAACCGCCACCGACTGCGAGTCGATCGGCGGGCTGATCGGCGGCTTCTTCGAACCGATCGATAACGGTTGGCTCGGCCGCTCGAGCTTCTCGTCGGGTGGCGGCGGTGGCGAGTGCTTGCTCGGCATCGTCCGGCAGACCGCGCTGTTGCGGGGCGCCAGCCTGACGATCGAAGCCTCCGGCTACGAGGAGCTCGCCGTCGGATTGACGGAGGAGCAGTGCAGCCCGGACGAAGCGGAGCAGCGCGGTGAAGCGATGCCCTGCGTCAAGCACAGCCTCGTCGAAGCGACGAAGCTCGATTAGCTCTTCGGCTCTCCGACGGCTGGCGCCGGGGCCACGACCTGCTCGAGGAACTCCTTGCGATAGACCAGCCGCGCACACCGCGGGCAGGTCTCGATGCTCTCCATCCGCGCGAGGATGTTGTTGAGCTGGGGCGGCAGCGCCATGTGGCAGCCCTGGCAGACGCCCTTGATCACGGGCGCGACGGCGTAGCCACGCTTCCCGACCAGGGTGTCGTAGGTCTTGAGCCACTGCTTGTCGACCTTGCCGCGCGCCTCGTCGCGAACCTTCCGAGCTTCGGCGAGGTTCGAGATGATCTCGTTGAGCTGATCGGCGATGCCGGCCTCGCTCTCCGCGAGCTCGTTGCGCACGCCTTCGACATCCTTGTCGCGGGAGGTCAGCTGAGTCGTCGAGGTGCTCGCGACCTCGGTCACCTTCTTGAGCTCGGCTTCGCGATCGGTGATCGACTTGCGCTTGTTCTCGACCTCGCGCGAGGCGGCACCGTACTCCTTGGTGTTCTTCGACGCGTTGAGCTTGCTCTGCGCGGCCTTGAGCGCTTCGCGCTCGCGATCGACCAGATCTTGCTGGGTCTTGCGCCAGGTCTCGGTCTCGCCGAGCTTCGCCTTTTCGGCATCGAGCATGCCTTGCAGCTTCGCGAGATCCCGGCGGAGCGGATCGAGCCTTGCCGGGAGCTGGGTGGCGGCCGTTTCGAGCTCGCGCACCTTCACGTCAGAGGTTTGGAGTTGAAGCAAAGCAATCAGCTGATCACGCACCGTGTCTACCTTCTTCGTGTTTCGAATTTCAAACTCGTGGGCCCACCTGGGCTCGAACCAGGGACCCACCGGTTATGAGCCGGCCGCTCTAACCAACTGAGCTATGGGCCCGCACCCGCCGGTGCCACTTCATGTGGAATGCCGCACGGATCGCGCAGGCACCCTACCACATGTTCGGCGGTATACTTGTCCGACATGACTTCCGGCAACGTCGTGCGCGTCATCGCGGTTCTTGGTGCAGCCATCGCGCTCATCGGCTCCGCGCAAAACTCCAGTCAGAACCAGAATCAATCGCTGCAGACGGCGCAATACAGCCAGAGCGGAGGTAGTCCGCCACCGCCGCAGGAGATGGAGGCGTCGCGCGCCCTCGGCGTCTGGCGCTCGACCTTCGGCGCCGTGAAGATCGAGGCGGATAACAGCCGGGGTGGCATCGAGACCGGATCGCTCCAGGGCGTCTGGGTGTATCAGCGCCAGGGCCAGGAGGTCGTCGGCTACTTCTCGGGGAGCCTTCGAGGCAACGTGCTCGAGTTCAAGTGGCAGGAGCCCAGCAACCCGCCGCTCACCGGCGCGGGCTATCTGGTGTTCGACCGTTCGGGTCGCCAGTACTCGGGCCGCTGGTGGAGCGATCGCCGCGATCGCGTCGGTGACTGGAACGGCTGGCGCAACCAGCCGGGCGCGAGCGATGCCCACAATCGACAACCGAACCCGGGCCAACAAGATCCCTACGGCGATCCGAACGATGGCGCGTATGGCGGATCGCCGTACGGC
>JACCYD010000273.1 GCA_013696695.1 Deltaproteobacteria bacterium
TGCTTGCCATCGACCTGCTTGCCATCGACCTGCTTGCCATCGACCTGCTTGCCGTCGACGCCCTGCTTGCCGTCGCCCGGCTTCGTATCAACGGCTGACTTCGAAGGCGTCGGATCCGCCGGCTTCGATTCGCCACCCTTGCCGCCACTCGCCAACACGATCACCAGGATGCCGATCAGCCCGACGGCCAGCCCACCGATCACGAACCCGAGGCGCCGCGATGGGCGCAGCTTCAGCTTCGTGAAGCCGGTGATCGAAGGCTCGCCCGCAGCCAGTAACGCAGTCGGCGTCATCTGCACCGGCGTGCCGAGCTCGCTCGTCTTCCGGTTCGGCACGCCGATCTCGCTCGACTGGCGAGCTACCGCCGGCATGTCCTGCGACAGCGATCGCAAGCCGGGGAACGCCGACGGCGGCGTGTGGATCTCGGAGATCTCTTGTTCGGGGTTATCGACGACGTGCTGCGCGAGTGGCACACCGTCGCGTTGCGACTTCTCCCACGCGGCGATCTGCTCGGAGAACACCAGCCGCATGTACTTGCCGATCTGCTTCGGCGTCGCCCACAGCCGGTTCGCGGCGAGGAACGGTTCCAGATCCTGAAGCATCTCCTCGGCGGTCTGATAGCGATCGACCGGCGCGCGCGCGAGCAGCTTCATCACGATCGCTTCGAGCTCGACGGGATACCCCTCGACGATCGACGACGGCCGCGGCGCACCGAGGTGAACGATGCCCTCCATGATCTCGAAGTCGCTGGTGCCGCGGAAGGGCCGGCGCCCCACGGTCATCTCGAACATCACGATACCGAGTGAGAACAGGTCGCTTCGTCGATCGAGACGATGGCCGCGGCACTGCTCCGGGGACATGTACGGGATCTTGCCCTTGAGCGTGCCGGTCTCCGTCTTGTGCCGCGCGGTCGACGCGCGCGCGATGCCGAAGTCGAGCAGCTTGACCGCGCCGTCGTAGCTGATCATCACGTTGCTCGACGACACGTCGCGGTGCACCAGCCCGAGCGGTTGACCGTCGGGGCCGCACTTTTCGTGCGCGTAGTCGAGCGCCGAGGCGAGGCCCTGGATGATCGCGAGTGCGATCGACAACGGCGTCTGCTCGTCGCGCTTGCGAGAGGCCCAGCGAAGGCCGCGCACGTCCTGGCCGTGGACGTACTCCATCGTGAAGAACACGTCTCCGTGGGTCTCGCCGACCTCGTAGACATCCGCGATGTTCGGGTGCTGGAGCGTCGCGGCGAGCCGCGCCTCGTCGAGGAACATCTGGACGAACGCCGGATCTTGCGCGATGTGCGGCAGGATCCGCTTGAGCACGACGAGCTTCTCGAACCCCGCGGTGCCGTGCACGCGCGACAGATAGATCTCGGCCATCCCGCCGACGGCGAGCTTGCGCAGGATCTCGAACTTGCCGAAGGCCATGCCGGCCTGCAAATCGAGACTCGGTCGCTCTGGCCTCACGACCATGCGATTCCAACGCGACGCACGAACCCAGCGTATCACGCGTGCACAATCCGCGATCCGCGCGATCCCGCGGCGATCCTCAACGAGGAGGTGTGTGCCGGCCGGTGACCAGTAGGCGACCAGTAGGCGATCAGTACGCGATGTACGGGCCGGACGAACCGACGACTTCGTCGTCGCCGTCTTCCGGTTCGTCATCGATCACGGCGGGAGCCGCGAGCGCACCTTGCAACACGAAGATCTTCACGGCGCTTGCCGGGATCCGCGCGTTCGGCGCCACGCGCCGGAGGATCGAGATGATGTTCCGTTGGATGTCGTCGACCTCGGTGACCGCCGGACCGGGCTTGATGATCTTGCCGACCCAGCGCTCCTTGTCCTTCTCGTCGCCGATCTCCATGACGCGGAGGAACTCCTCCGAGCTGCCGTCGAAGTACTTCTTGTCGCCGGGCTTGGACAGCGCGAGGCCCTCTCGGAGCTTGCTGTCGATCTTGGTGGCGAAGAACAGGGACGTGCTTTTATCGAGCTTCATAGGTTCGGTCGTTCGGGGACAAGGATTCGAACCTTGATGAGCAGCTCCAAAGGCTGCTGTCCTACCATTAGACGATCCCCGATCTGGGCGGCACGTTACCCTAAGGTGGCTTCGTGCGCTACCCATGTTCCTGATTTCCTTGGGAGGTTAGCGGAGTTAGGTCCGCTAGCAATCGTACGAACCGGGCTTGGTCGCTTGCCAGCCGCCGGCGATCCCATTAGCTTCTCGCACCACTCGGCGAGGTAGCTCAGCTGGTTAGAGCAGGGGTTTCATAAGCCCAAGGTCGGCGGTTCAAGTCCGCCCCCCGCCACAACTTCCGATCTCCGATCGCGCTGCCCTCGGCGTGCGTGGTTCGGGCTCCAAGGTTGTAACGAGGTGACACCGAATCGACAGTCCAAGCT
>JACCYD010000274.1 GCA_013696695.1 Deltaproteobacteria bacterium
CGTCGGTGGCGTCCCACACGAAGCCCGAGACGCGCGCCGACAACCCGCCGAGCTTCGCCCAGGCCACCAGCTCGAAGCTGCGGATCACCTCCGGCGAGACCTCGCGGTTCGCGGTGAAGTCGCGGCCGTCCTCGAAGAATCCCTCGAACATCGACGGGTTCCGGAACCCTTCGGCGTAGAGGAGCTTGAGACCGGCCTTCTGCTCGGTGTTGAGGAAGATCGCGGCGCGTGGCGACAGGCGCGTGCCATTCTCGATCACCGAGTTGCGATCGAAGCGCGCGCCCGCGCTGGCACCGAGCCACTCGGTCACCTTGGTGTCGACCTCGGTGTAGACGCCCTGGTTCGAGAAGTTCACCGGGATGTCCTCGGCGATCGCCTCCTCACTCTTGAGGTACGACTCGCTGCGGGTCACGTTGTAATTGACCTCGACGCCGCCCGAGATGCCGAGCCGGCCCTCGTCGAGGAGCTCGTAGCGACCGCGAACTTCGCCGCCGAACGTCGCGGCGTCGCCGAAGTCGAGGAACAGATCGCCGGAGCCGTCGTCGATCTCGTCGTAGAACCGATACAGCGACGTGTAGCCACGAACACCGGCGGTGAGCTTGTTCGACAGCTCGCGCGTGTGACCGCCTTCGGCGATCAGCTGGTAGTTGAAGAGTGCGTAGCCGGGCTCGCTCTTCGGGTCGGCGTCGTACGGCGCGTACAGCGAATCGCGGCGCGAGCGCGTCGCGCGGATCTGACCGAAGCTGCCGCCGTAAGTGCCGGCCACCGCGGCGATCAGCGTGTTCGCACCATCGGCGGCCAGCGGCGACGCGTCGATCTCGTCGACGACGATCGACTCGCCGAGCCGATTCATCACCATCACCGAACCGCGCACTTGCCTGTCGATGCTGCCGGTGACGAAGCCCGCGGTGGCGATCTCGCCGTTGATCGAGTGGAGCCCGACTCGCCCCCATGCGCGCGAGCCTTCCGCCGCGCCGCGGGTGACGATGTTGACCGTCATGAAGAACGCGTTGGTGCCGTACTGCGACGACACCGGGCCGCGGATGACCTCGATCCGCGCGATGTCGTCGATCGACACGATGCCGTCGAACCCGACGCCTGCGAACGCGCCCCACGCTTCGTTGACTGCCGCGCCGTCGACCAGCACGAGGATGCGGCCGTTGAACGCCCCCGGGATCTGGAGACCGCGGATGCCGACCTGATGGGTCAACCGGGTGTCCTGGATGTAGACGCCGGCGACCGCCGCGATCGCTTCGCTCACGGTGCGGTAGCCGAACCGCCGGATCCGATCCGCCGACACGACGGTGACCGCCGACGCCACGCTGCCGAGGCTCTGCTCGCGCTTCGCGGCGCCGACGACGACGTCCTCTTCGGCGTCCTGGGCCGCGAGCACCGTGGCCGAGCTCGAGGCCTCCTCGTCTGCGGCGGGCAGCGGTGGCAGATCCGAGACGTCGACGCTCACCGGATCGTCGGCGCGGGCGATGCCTCCAGCCAGCGCGAGGCCGACGATCGCCACCGCGAGCTTCATGCAGCGCCCCGACGAGCGCTCGACCGCGTCTGGCTCGTGCGCGTCTGGCTCTCGCCTTGCGGATCGTACTGGCAGAGCACGAACGTGATGTCGTCCTCGGCGATCGCGCCGTCGCCGTACTGATCGAGAGTCTGCACGAGCAAGTCGCGGAGCCGTACCAGCGCGTCCGCATCGGGGAGCGGCTGGCCCATCAGCGCGTTGCGCAACCGGCGATCACCGAACAGCTTGCCTGCCGGATTCGCACGCTCGACGACACCGTCGGTGAAGCACACGAACAGATCACCGGGACGCAGCTGCAGGGAGCCGCGTCGGATCTCGACCGCGATGTTGCGATCGCCGAGCGGATTGCCGCTCGCCGCGATGATGCTCGCTTCGCCGAGCACGCGACCATCGAGCTTGATCACGTACGGGAAGTTCTGCCCGGCGTTCGCGTAATGGAGGATGCCGGTCTGCGCATCGAACACGGACGCGAACGCGGTCATCAGCACGTTGTGCTCGCCGACCTGGCGGATCGCGGAGTCGATCGCTTTGAGCACCTGCTCCGGCGTCAGCAAGCGCTCGTCGATACCGGACAGGGCTTCCACCGCACCGCGCGCGGTCGCGGCGATGATCGCCGAGTGAATGCCGTGGCCGGTGGCGTCGCCGACCACCAGCAACATCCGGCCGTTCTGCAGCTTGCGATAGGTCCACCAGTCGCCGCCGCACGACGACGCCGGCATGCAATAGCCCACGATCTTGAGCGGGCCATGCTCGTCGAGCGTCTCCGGAGGCAACATCGCCTGCTGGACCTGACGCGCGAGCTCCATCTCCTTCTCGAGCGACGCCTTCTGCACCTGTTGCTCGAGCAGGACGTAGATCTCGTCGGCCATCACGTTGAACGTGTGCGCGAGCACGCCGAGCTCGTCGCGCCGGTTCTCCGGCACGCGCAGCGACAGGTCGCCATCGCCGATGCGCTCGGCCTGCATCGTCAGCTGTTTGATCGGCTTCGCGAGCTGCACGCCCTGGAGCGCGGCGAGCAGGATGCCGATGCCGAGCACGACGAGCGATACCAGCAGGCTGCGAGTGCGCTTCTCGGTCGCCGACGCCTCGGCCTTCGCGACCGCCTCTTGCAGCTGCTCCTCGAGCTCCTTCGTCGTCACGCCCATCCACAGCCGGCCTTCGATGCGCGTGCCGAGGATGATCGGCGTGCCGTAAACGGTCCCGCCCTCGACCTTGGTCTGCGAGACCTCGCCACTCTTGGTGCCGTCGGCGAGCTTGCCCTTGAGCACGGCGAGCTTCGCGTCGTCGGGCACGGTTGCCGGGCGCTCGGTCACGGCCTTGCCCGCCTTGCGTGAGGCCATCGTGGCCGGATCGCTCCAGGTCACGAACTTGCCGATCACGCAGTCCTTCTCGACACACGGCAGGGTCACGACGAGCCACTGGATCCGCTCGGGAGGCGCGGAGATCTTGGCCTCGCGAAGCTTTCGCTCGCGTTGCAGATCGGCGATGTCGTCCTCGATCGCGCGATCGAGGATCTGCTCGACTTCGTCGACCTTGCTGACCGACAGCGGCGCGGCCGCTGCGTTAGCGACCGGCTTGACGACCAACTCGGACTCGCGCGCGATCGCACGCTGCCCGATCGCGGTGCGGTCCTCGATCATGGTCGTGGTGAGATCGCTGATCGCGGTCGCCGAGAACCACGCGGCGGTGCCGACGGCTGCCGCGACGACGAACGAGGTCGCGAGGATCAGCTTGACCGAGATCGGAATCCCGGCGCGCCTGGGACGAACCTCAGCCACCGAGACAAGGGTAGAGGACTCGGCCGGATCTGCGCAATCCAGCTACCTTCCGATTCGCCCGAGCTCCACCGCGCGCCGCACCGCTGCCGCGAACAGCGTCTCGAGCGGGGCTGCGACCGCCTCGCTCTCGACGAGCCGCAGCGCACGCGCGATCGCCTCGAGCGTCGACACGCGATCGGGCGACGGGGCTGTTCGCAGGCGCGCCGGCAACTCGCCCTCCGGAAGCCGGAGCAGAGGCACCCCGCGGAGCACTCCCAGCTTGCGGAACATCTTTCGCGCCTGCGACCAGGTCGCATCGAGCACGATGAGCTGGGTCGGCAGCGGGCGATCCGCGGGCCACTCGGTCGTCGGCTCGCCTTCTGGAAATACCAGCCACGCGCCATCGAGCGGCGGCAGCGCTGCCGTGCCCGTCGGGCCACCGTGCTCGACGAGCCTGCTGTTCGGCAGCGCGAGATGAGCGAGCCGTCCCGAGTTCGACGACCTGAATCGCTCGCTGTGATGCCTGACGATGACGACGTGCGTCCGAGTCTCCACCGTGGGGATCTCGGCGCACAGGCAGCGCGCCAGCAGGCAGCGCTGACAGGTCACGACACTATCGACAGCAGCGGTAGCCGACGTTCGGGAAGAAGAACGTGTCGTCGGCGAGCGTGAAGTTCAAGCCGCACGTCAGACCGTCGACCTCGTTATTCGAGGCGCCACCGCGTAGTGGGTTCTGCCCCGCCGCGCGTTCCGCCGCCCATTCCTTGACGTTGCCGCTCATGTCGAACGCGTCGTTCGCGCCGTTGCCGTTCGCGTTGCACTGCGCCAGCGACCTGGTCGCGAGGACTGCATCCTGATCCGAACCACCCGCGGTGGTGTCGAACTCGTCGCCGTTGCAGACCTGCGCCTGCGGGGTCTTCGGGTTGTTCTGATACGCCCACGTCCGCTCGTCGAACGGCGGGGGCGTGGTGCCAACCTGACGCGTGACCGCAACGGCGTCGACGAACACGCCGTCCTCGGCCATGTAGATGCTGGCGATGAAGTTACCCGCGGTCGCGCCGGTGGTGATCGTCGTACTCTTCACCCACACCCACGTGTTGAGCGGCGCGATCGCCACGCTGGTACCGCCGTTGGCAGTACCCGGCGCGGTCGCGTTGAGCCCGAAGTGGATGGTGTCGCTCGACGTCGACGACGCCAGGACGCGCGCCCACAC
>JACCYD010000275.1 GCA_013696695.1 Deltaproteobacteria bacterium
CGCCTCAACTACGAGCAGGCGCTCGAGATGGCGATGCGGATCTCCCGGCACGTGCGCGGGCGTCCATCACTCGCTCGCTACTAGTGTAGCCCCCAAATCCGGCTGGGTTGATGGCTCGGGCTCGGGCTCGGGCTCCGAGCGCTTCGCGCGCTTGGCTTAGAAGCGGCCGAACACGGCGACGCCGGTCGACTCGGGCGACACCACCGGCGTGATCCGCGCGGACCGGCTGCTCTCGGCCTTCGGGGAGGTGAACCAGAAGTACGCCGCGATGCCGACACCGACGGCGACACCACCGATCCAAATTAGATTCGCGGTGAGCAAGCTGTGCTTCTCGTCCACCTGGTCCGGGTCCATCGAATCCTTCTCCGCCTTGTTTCCGACGAAACCCGAGACCGTGAAACCGCCCGCGATCACGACGCCACCGATCACCGATCCGAGGATGCGGCGCTTCCTCACAGCCGGCGACGCTCCAAGCGACGCATCGGCGAGCGGCTCGAACACGTACGTCAGGCTCTTGGCGTTGTCCTCGACGATCAGCTCCTTGCGGGAAGGCGTCTTGCCGGGCGCGCGCGCTTCGATCACGTGCGGGCCGCGATCGACCTCGACGATCAGCTCCTGCCTGTCGATCGGAGTGTTGTCGATCAGCATCTCGGAGCCGTCCGGCTGGAAGCCGGCAGCGAAGCTGAACGTCACCTTGGAGACCTTGCCGGCAAGATCCGCGGTGCGCTCCTTCGCGGCATCCTCGTATTCCTTGATTGCCGGATCCTTGTTCTCGCTCGCGGCCGTTTGCGTCTTCCGATACCACTTGAGTGCGGTGGCGACGCGGTCCTGTTTCTCGTAGCAGAGGCCGAGGTTCAGCAAGATCGCGACGTTTTGTTTCTCGCGCTCCTGGGCAGCGTGAAACTTGTCGCAGGCCGCCTTGTACTCCTTCTTGTCGAGCAGACCTCGACCCTCGACGAACAGCGCATCCGCAATCTTCTTGTTGTCCTCGGTTTGGTCTGCCCACGCCGGGGCAGACGACATCACGAACGTAACGACAAGCGCTCCGATAGCTCGCATCGCGACGATATTAACCCGAATCACAACCGGTCGCGCGATGCGGAGCGAATCGCGTGGTCAGCGATCAGGGAACGACGAGTACCAGATGGCGACGGAGAGTTGCTACGTCATTTCTTGGGGCACGCGCCGCTCGGGAGCCGCGCGTAGACCGGGCACTCGGGGGTCTTGACGACCGGCTTTGCGGAGCCATCGCCTGGCGGCGGCACAGCCTGCTTCGGATCCTTGGCTGGATCCTTCTTGATCTCGGGGGGCTTCGGTCGGGGCTGCTGGATCGTCGGGCGAGGACGTGTCACGGGGCGCGGTTTGATCGCGCCGGAACCCTTGCCGTCACCCGCGGGCTTGCCGTCGACGGTGGCACCCACGACGGGCGTGCCATCGACGGGCTTGCCGTCGGCACCGACGAGGGGCTTCGCATCGACGGGCTTGCCGTCGCCGTCGCCAGGTTTGCCGTCGATCACGCCAGCAGCGGTGTTGCCGTCGCCGGTCTTGCCGTCGCCGGTCTTGCCGTCGCCGGTCTTGCCGAGCTCCGCAGCAGGGCCGGGGACCGCAGGCACGACAACCGTCGAACCGCCCGCTGGTTTCGTCGCTTTCTTATCGTCGCGCATGCCCATCGCGACCACCGCACCGACACCGATGCCGAGCACCGCGAGCGCAGCGAGGAAGATCAGCGGCAGCTTGCTCTTCTTCGGCGCCTGCGGCGAAGCAATCGCTTCACTCAGCGAGCGCGCCGGCTTCGACGCTTCCCCGCGAATCGTGGCGCTCGGTGCACGCGGATCGGGCGACCGCTCGGAGTTGGCAAACGGGCTCGGCGTTGCGATCGGCGAGCCGAATGGCTCGGAGGTTGGATGCCACGGCACTGCGATTGGCGCGCTCGCGGGGTCGCGCACGAGGATCGGCGTGCGACCCACGCCGGTCGACGGGCCTTCCCACTGATCTCCCGAGGCACCGCTCGCGCGCGCGGCGCGACCGAGCACGCGCTGCATGCGGTCGACGAGCAGCGACGCCTGGTGGACGTCCTGCACGTGCGGTAGCAGATCGCGGCCGAGCTCGGCCATGTTGATGTAGCGCTGGTCGGGGCTCTTCGCGAGACAGCGCAGGATGATCGCCTGCAGCGCCGGTGGCGTGTTCACCATCGGCGTCGGCGGATCGACCGCGACCTTGACGCACATCTCCGAGAAGCTATCCGCTTCGAACGGACGGCGACCTTCGAGCAGCTCGTAGAACACGGTGCCGAGCGACCAGATATCCGTGCGCGCGTCGACCAGGCGGGCAGAGCGCATCTGCTCCGGGGACATGTACGCGGGCGTGCCGAGCAGCGACTGCGTCTGCGTCAGCTTCATGTCCGTGCCCGAGGGGGCCTTCGAGATGCCGAAGTCGAGCACCTTGAGCAGCGCGCTGCCGTCGGGACGCCAGCTGACGAACAGGTTCGACGGTTTGACGTCGCGATGGACGATGCCGATCGAATGCGCTTCCGCGAGCGCCTCGGCGGCCTGGAGCATCAACATCGTTGCGAACGGCGGCTGCAAGGCACCGCGGTCGTCGACCAGGTCACCGAGATCGTGACCGTCGAGGAACTCCATGATCATGTACGGGACGCCGGTGTCCGGGAACGTCCCGACATCGACGACGCGCGCGACGTGCTCGCTCCTCAGCTTGGAGGCGGATTGCGCCTCGCGCATGAACCGCTCGGTGGCGTCGCGGTCCAGGAGCACGTCCTGGCGCAGCATCTTGATCGCGACGTGCTCGTTGAGGCCGAGGTGCGTGCACTTCGCGACCACGCCCATGCCGCCGTGACCGAGGATGGAATCCACTCGGTATTTGCCGAGTAGAACCTCTCCGATCGCGATCCCCGCGTCGACTGGTCGGGGTGTTTGAGCCACCGGGCGCAATCGTAGCTTGTGGAAAACACAGGCTCAACCTCTTGCAACGTGTAGGTTTTCGCCTACGCCGACGACCTGCGTTAAACCCTGTCTGCGCGCGTGCTCGGTCGATCCCAGTTCAGTGCTGGATCTGGTGGATCTTCAGTACGTTGGTCTGAACGCCGCTGCCGACGGGCACGGCCATGGTGATCAACACGTTTTCTCCGGGCGATGCGAGATTCCGCTCGATCAACATGCCCTCGACCCGGTCGACCAACTCTTCGGTCGTCGCGCTCGGTCCGATCATCACCGGTGTCACGCCCCACACCAGCGCGAGCCGGCGGAACGTCGTCTCGTTGGTGGTCATGCAGACGATGTTGGCTTCGGGACGGTACTCGCTGATCAGCCGGCCGGCACCACCCGAGTCAGAGACCGCGACGATCGTCTTGAGCTTCATCGCGCGTGCGGCGGTCATCGCCGCGTGGGCGATCGCGTTGGTCGAGGTCGCGAGCTGGAGATCGTGGATCTCGACGTTCGCGCGGTAGTACGCGCTCTTCTCGATCTCCTGGATGATGCGCGACATGGTGCGTACGGCCTCGACCGGATGCATGCCGGAGGCAGTCTCGCCGGAGAGCATCAACGCATCGGTGCCGTCGAGCACCGCGTTCGCGACGTCGGAGGCCTCGGCGCGGGTCGGGCGCGGTGCCGTGATCATCGACTCGAGCATCTGGGTCGCGGTGATCACGATCTTTCCGCGCTTGTTGACCTCTTCGATGATCCGCTTCTGCCACAGCGGGACCTTCTCGGGGCCGAGCTCGACGCCGAGATCGCCACGCGCGACCATGCAGCCATCGGCGGCATCGATGATCTCCCCGAGTCGATCGAGCGCCTGCGGCTTCTCGATCTTGGCGATCACCGGGATCGACACGCCGTCGACCGTCAGCAGGCGCTTCGCCTCGATGACATCTTCCGCGCGCCGCACGAACGACAGCGCGACGTAGTCGACCCCGAGCCGCAGCGCGAAGCCGATATCGGTGCGGTCTTTTTCTGACAGCGCCGGCGCCGAGACTTCGACGCCCGGTAGGTTGATGCCCTTGTTGTTCTTGAGCACGCCACCGGTGACGACCACCGTCCTGACCTCGCGCTCGGTCACCGCGGTAACCGCGAGCGACAGGTAGCCATCGTCGAGCAGCAGCGTGTCGCCCGGCTTGACGTCGTTCGGCAGCTGCGAGTAGCTCGTCGAGCACCGCTTGTCGTCACCGACGCAGGTCTCGGTGGTGATCGTGAACTCGGCTCCCGGCTTGAGGTCGATCTGGTTGTCGGCGAACCTGCCGACGCGGATCTTGGGGCCTTGGAGATCGAGCAGCGCGGCGACCGCCTTGCCTCGGCGATCGGCCTCGGCGCGGAGCGTCTGCAACATCTTCGCGTGGTCCTCGTGACTACCGTGCGAGAAGTTCAGACGCGCGACGTTCATCCCGGCGTCGATCAGCTCTCCGATGCGCTCCGGTGTCGACGAAGCGGGTCCCAGCGTACAGACGATCTTCGCGCGCGGCATCGGGTGCGGAGTTAACCATGAAACGTGCCCGTGCCCCTGCCGGTGCCCTGATCCGCACCGCCTTGAC